>NZ_JADEXY010000110.1 GCF_015206885.1 Microcystis aeruginosa LEGE 91341
CTTGCTTTGGTTTAACCTGAGCGACTTAGTTTTTGCTGCGCTTTTTTCTGGCTTGAGATTTTAGGTTCGACAGCAACTCCTTGATTGTTTTTTGAGTTACCCCTTGACAATCAAGACAGTCGCTACGTTCTCAACAAAAATATTTTAAGTCAACAAAAAGGATACATTTGGAGATTAATTAGGATTATTAACTGAATAATAGTATTTAACTATAGATAAAAGTAAATCTTAATCATTATATTTATTGATGTTATCGTTATATGCCATTTTGGTTTATTTGTCAATAGTGATCTTACCCATTTTCTCCTTGGCCATCACCTCCAATTGGATTGAGGCAGAATTTTTCCCCACTGTGCCAAGGGAGTTGCGTGGGAATAATATCCCAATCGATCGGAGGGCGCAAGCTTTGCGCCCCTACAGTAACGGATTTTGTCCACAATGTAGGGGCGAACTGCGTTCGCCCAAAAGGTACATTATCAAAGCGCAAGTCCCCAATCCAGATAAAAATGGTATCAGTAGGGAAAAAGCTCACCTACTAGGAGTCCTGTAAAAAAATTAATTCAGCCGGCGTTACCGCTCCTTTTTCGGTAATGATAGCGGTGATTAAAGCGGCGGGAGTAACATCGAAGGCAGGGTTATAAAAGTTAACATCTCTAGGGCAAAGGGTTGTCGTCCCCACCTGATAAATTTCGGCACTATCGCGCTGTTCGATCGGGATACCCGTACCATCCTTAAGGGAAAAATCCACCGTCGATAGGGGGGCAGCCACATAAAAAGGCAGATTATGAGCTTTTGCCACCACCGCGAGGGAATAGGTGCCGATTTTGTTGGCCGTGTCCCCATTGGCTGCAATGCGATCGGCCCCGACAATCACCGCATCGATCAGTTTTTGCTGCATACAGTGGGCCGCCATGCTATCGGTGATCACGGTGACGGGAATTCCCTCCCGCGCACATTCCCAGGCGGTTAATTTTGCTCCTTGCAACCTTGGCCGGGTTTCATCTGCATACACTTGTATTAGTCTTCCTGCCGTCCAAGCGGAACGAATTACCCCTAAAGCAGTACCATAACTGGCCGTGGCTAGGGACCCAGTATTACAGTGGGTTAAAATTGTCAGTTTTTCCGGTTGCTCCGGCAGCGCCAATAAACCATGATGACCGATCGCCCGACAGGTTTCCACGTCTTCTTTTTGGATATTGTGGGCAGTTTCAAGGAGATTTTTGCTAATTATTGCCACTTCTGGTCCACTTTCCTGGGCCACTTTTAACATTCGATCGATCGCCCAGAATAAATTCACCGCCGTGGGCCGGGTTTGGGCTAATCGATCGGCTATTCTAGTTAAATCAGCCAGAAATTCCTCTTTCTGGTCGGTTTTAATTTCCTGCGCTCCTAAAACCATACCGTATGCAGCCGCTACCCCGATCGCCGGAGCGCCGCGGACAATCATCGTTTTGATCGCCTGGGCCATGGCTTCACTGCTGGTGATCTCAATTTCCCCATACTCCATGGGTAAACGGGTTTGATCGATCAGCCAGACTTTGTTATCTTGCCAACGCACGGGATAGATTGAGTTATTCTCGCCATTGTTTGTGGTCATAATTAGTAATCTCCGTAATAGTTGCAAAATTTTGGTTTTTTTCAAGAGGTCTAGTCTCGTGCGCTCTAGTTATTTTAAGCGATCGAGCTTGGATTCTGGTCATAGCTTAGATTAGGGTTTAATCTTATACATCCCGAATTTTATCCTTTATATTCTTGTCTAAGTTTTTGTACTCTTTCTATCTCTTTTTCGGTCGGATGTAAAGTTTTTTTTGCGGGTTATTCTCAAGCGTTCGGCTATTCTTGCCACTGTGGTCACACTTAACAATATACCGGTTCTTTCTAGAAATAGTTTCGATAGTTCGGCCAGAGTTGCGTCATTATTTTCCTCAATCAAATCACCGAGGGCGATCATCTGTTCTGGCGTAAGTTTTAAATGACGGCCACATCGATAAGTCTTCGGTCGAATATCTCCCGTTTCTCGAGATTGCTTCAAAAGCTTTTGTACGAAACTTAAGGTTACGCAGAATCTTTTCGCTAATTGTCTTTGGGAGATGGGTTCGTTATAATAACAGTCTAGGATTTTCTGACGGAACTCTACTGGATAGGATTTCATTTTTTTTACAATTTAGCTCTCGATAACATTATACTCATTGAAGACATTATGCTGCTGGGTCGATTGTACCCAGCAATCAGTAGTTCAAAAGTCAATACAAGTGCTTTAGGTTACGGGTTTGCTGATTTTTCTGGGCAGGAAGTTCGGGAATAAATAAAAATAATTTCCTGTTTCCTGACGACTGACAACCGATGTTTAAGTACCTAAGCAAAATTAATTACACATATCTAACCACCTCTTGCCTTTTGCCTTTTGCCTTTCTTCACTAGGAAATTTATTTTGCACGACTACTTACTTTTCCTCTTGTCTTCTTGCTGCTAATTGGTCTAAAATTTCGGCGTGAACTTGGCGAGTAATTGGATAAAAATAGGCAAGAATTAAACTAATGATCAGAAAAAATGCTGGTAAAGGTGCAATTGCTAGGCGAATTGCTATTAAAGCACTATCTGGCTGCAGGGGAATTGCTTCTCCTGGGATTCTCGGTTTAAACCCCGATGTTTCTAGAGCAATACCGACAAGAAATAACCCCAAAGCTAAACCAATTTTTTGCAAAAGTACCATAAAAGCATAAAAAATACCTTCTCGACGTTTTCCTGTTTCTAATTCGTCTAATTCAATCACATCAGGAACCATTGACCAAGGAATTAAATAGGCCACAGATACGCCAAATCCCGCCAAAACTGCCAAAATATACATTAAAGTTATTTCTCCTGGTTGGAGCAAAAATAAACCAATTTGAGCGATAATCCAGAATGTCATCCCTAAAAAATAGACTATCTTTTTGTCTAATTTCTGACTAACTGCTTGCCAAAAAAACAACATCACTAAAGCTGTTCCCTGTACTGCTAAAGCAACTAAACCCGATTCTGCTTCCGATAGTCTCATGTAGCTGACGACGTAGTAAACCAAAATCGAGGCGGTTAATTGTACTCCTAACCAAGCACAAAGATAGATGCCAATAACGTATAAAAAGGGACGATTACCAAAAACTATTTTTAATTGTTCTTTCAGGGGAATAGTTTCGGTATTATTAGCAGCTTCTCTCTGTTTAATTGCCGCACCATCCCTGAGATGATTTTCAGTTTTACCATAGTAAATATTTAACCCAGAAACTATCCCTTCTATTCCTAATAAAATTGTAGAAATAGCGATAAAATCTCTGGGATTTCCCCCCATTTTTCCTACTCCATAGACCAAGGCAAGCGCACCGATAACTATAAAAACAATTGCCAAAACTTTTTTCTGAGCGGGATTTAGAATCGCTTTTGCTCCTCGTTCTTGTAAAACTAAAGCGCACCAAATAACTGCTATAATCGACATTAAAGCACAAACTACACCTAACAATAAAAAAGCTTTATGGAGATCATTGGCATAGGAGGATGAGACGAGAATATAGAGAATTAATGAGAGAATACTACCCCCGATCGAAAAGGCAAAACGAAAACTATTTAAGCGGGTTCTCTCATTATAATCATGAGTTAATTCAGGGGTGAGAGCCTGGTAGGGAAGATTGACTACCGTGTAGGTTAAATTAAAAATAATGCCGATAAAAATATAGTATAAAAATAACCATAATTGGTTATTAGTCGGGATTAACCACAGTAAAAAATAGCTAATTCCGAAGGGAATCGACCCCAATAACATCCATGGTAAGCGACGACCCCAGATAGTACGAGTTCGATCGCTCCACATCCCGATGATCGGATCGTTAATAGCGTCGAAAATTCTCACCACCATCAGCACACTACCGGCTAATCCTGCTGATAATCCTGCCACATCAGTGAGGAAAAATAGCAAGTAAAATACCGAGATATTGGCAGTGATAGCCGGTCCTAAATCGCCCGCACCATAGGCGATTTTTGTGGTTAAATTGAGTCTTTCAGCAGTTAAATGAGCCATAAAAGCAATTACAGAGATTACAATAAGCTTAACCGTTCTGGGGGCATTTGTAACCTTTGTCAGAACAGTTGAGGAACTTTAATTTTTTTGATCTCTAGTAATTCCTGAAAATATCTAGCATTAAAAGAGGAAGACTGCTCGATGACACTGGGGACAGAGAAATAGCTTTATCTTTGGCATCCCAGAAAATTCTGACTATTCTATCGCCTTGGTCAGCATTATCAGCTAAACTGGCTAATATAAGTTATTTTAGCTATCAGCATCGAAATTTTCCTGATTCTGGCAGTTACACGCAAGAAGAGCCACCAGATTGTTCTTTTTCGGACTGTTAGCGGTGAAGACCTATTACTTGGGAAATAATCGAAATAGATCAGGAAAGTGCGATAGTACAGATCAGAGATCGGGGAAAATTTTTTCGCCAAACCCAAAACTTTTTGACGCTGACGTTCTATGATGCCTCATATCTTCCTATTTTTAGAGATTTTTTGCCAAGAAGGCGGTATTCAATCCTATATTAAGGATGTTCTACAAGCTTATCTGACTTTACCCGATTCCGAGGCAGTGGAGGTTTTTTTACTGCGGGATGCCCCTGATTGCCCTAATCCTTTTAAAAATCAAGGTATTACCTTTCATTACCTGAAAAATAAGTCAGTAACTCTCGGACGCATTCAATTAGCCCTTAAGTTTCTGGTTTCTCTCCTCCGGAAACGTCCCCAACGGGTTTTTTGTGGTCATATAAATTTAGCCCCCCTCACCCGTCTTTACTGTCAAGCTTTGGGCATCCCCTACACCGTCCTCACCTACGGTAATGAAGTCTGGGATCCTTTACCAAATTCCCAAAAACAGGCCCTGCAAGCGGCCGCATCAATCTGGACAATTAGCCGTTATACTCGCGATCTTATGTGTGAGGCCAACGCTATCGATGCCAAAAAAGTAGCAATTCTCCCCTGTGTGGTAGATGAAGAAAAGTTTAATTTAGGCGAAAAGTCCTTGACATTAATCAAAAAATATGATATAGAAAATGCCAAAGTTTTATTAACAGTGGCTCGGTTGTGGTCGGGGGATATCTATAAGGGGATAGATGTGACAATTCGGGCCCTGCCGACAATTCTAGAGACTTATCCCGAGGTAAAATATCTAGTTATCGGACGAGGAGACGATCGCCCAAGGTTAGAAGCTTTAACCAAGCAGTTAGGAGTCGATAAACAGGTAATTTTCGCCGGTTTTGTCCCCACGGAGCAATTAGCCGACCATTATCGTTTGGCGGATGCTTACGTTATGCCCTCCCGGGAAGGATTCGGGATTGTTTACCTAGAAGCGATGGCCTGTGGTATTCCCGTGATTTCTGGGGATGAGGACGGTTCAGCAGAACCGCTGCAGGATGGTTTGGTGGGGTGGCGCGTTCCCTATCGAGATGCCGAAAAGGTGGCTAAAGCTTGTTTAGAAATTTTGTCAGGTCAGGATCAACGTTGTCACCCCCAATGGTTGCGTCAACAAACTCTAAATAAATTCGCCAAAAAGACTTTACGAGCAAAATTAGAGCAGTTAATCTAAGTAGGTAGGCGTTAAAAATTATCAGAAACCCCCCTTATCAAGGGGGGCAGGGGGGATCGAACCTAAAATCCATTTTTAATTTAATTATAACCAGCTACTTAATTTTCCAGAAATATAGTCTTTAGGAGACTTTAGGCGCACGCAGTTCGATCAACTCACTGACCACGGTGCGCCCCTACCATTGGCGCAATAATATTATTGTAGGGGCGAATTGCCTTCGCCCTGTTTGAATAATTTCTTTTTATACTAAAGGAGACTTTGGGCGCACGCGGTGCGCCCCTACCAACTGGTGGGAAAAAGGCTCTCTTATTCTTTGTGTGATAAGTTTAACTTATATAGTAGCGATCGGTCTTTGTGTCCTTTCTTTCCACTCACTTTTGCCCACAAGACTGTATCTTAGAATACATTTTACCCACCAAACCTAAGAGAGCCAGTAAACAGTGAACTGAAAACTTACATCTGATAACTGATAACTGATTACTGATTTGACATTTGGGCGGTGATTACGGTGAGATCAATCGCCCTTTCACCCCTTCTGATTCTTAGGGGTAAAGATTGACCAATTCCAGTTTTTTCCACCATTTCCTGTAACTCAGTGCCATCGCTAACCGGTTGATTATTAGCTTTGACAATCACATCCCCGCGACGGATACCGGCTTTTTCGGCGGGGGTATTGGGTAGGACTTTCACCACCAAAATTCCCGACACTTCCGGCACAATCATGGGAGAATTGGGGTTTTGATTATTAGCCCGGGCTAAATCGGGAGTTAGATTAACCATCTGCACACCGATATAGGGATGAGCTACCTTTTGACCTGATTCTAGGGTCGCTTGTAACTGCTTGGCCCGGTCGATGGGAATGGCAAAACCGATCCCCATGGCATCAGCACGAATCGCCGTATTGATACCGATGACTTCCCCTTGGGCGTTGAGTAACGGACCGCCGGAATTACCCGGGTTAATAGCGGCATCGGTTTGGATAAAATCAATGCGTTTATCGGGAATACCGGCCTTAGCCGCCGAGCGCCCGATCGTGCTAATAATTCCTAAAGTTACCGTATTATCTAGACCGACGGGATTTCCTACCGCGATCGCCCAATCCCCCACTTGTATGGAGGAGGAATTGCCGAGGACGGCTACAGGTAATTTTTCCCCTTGGGGATTAATTTTCACCACGGCCAAATCAGTGATCTCATCAGTACCGCGGACTTCCCCCTTGAAGCTGCGACCATCTTTTAAAGTTACCGTTACCTTATCGGCATTATCCACCACATGGGCATTAGTTAAGATTAAACCGCTGCCATCGATAATAAAACCCGATCCCTGGCCTGCCACTCGCTGCTGGGTGGGAACACGAAACTGTTCCCCAAAAAACTCCTGAAAAAAAGGATCATCAAAAAAGGGGCTATTGGAACGAGTAATGATTGCTTCGGTGTCAATTCGCACCACTGCCGCACCTGTGCGGGCCACTGCCTTAGCGACAAAACTTTCCGCCGTCATCTCCGGGGGAATTCTGGCCAGATCGGTGGCAGCAGTGGGCAGATTTTGGGCATTTACCGCCGCTAAACTGCTAAAACCGAGCATAACTCCCAGAAAAGTTGCCAAAGCATGGCTAATAGTTCGCCGTAACCCTGTAGGAAGTTTCATACTTTGATCTCTGATTCTGATGTTTTAACTGTTTCTGTCTATCGGTTCACAGACCGACTATTAAAAATCTAACAAATCGATCGCTAGGATTAAATCCAGAAATAACCAATGATTGACACCAAATCCGCCATTAGACGGATTTGGTTAAGGTTTGCCGTTTACTAATCTCTGATCACTAGGGGTGATTGCAGGGTAATATTTAAATCTCGATCGGGGTTAACAGAGTATAACTGCGCGGAACTACCACCGACAATTCCCGCCGTCGGTAAACCCCATCCTGCAAGGGTTCCCACGGCTGCCCCCGCTAAAACGTCGAGAACTTCGATCTTGCGATCGCCCGTAAGAGCAGCGATCGCTGTGGCTGCCCCCGCACCGGCGACGGTTCCCGCTAAGATATCTTGAGTTTTTGCCCCTTTACGCACGGTTTCAGTGGTAGTAATTAATCGGGAAGTGGCATTGAGGGGAATAGTGCGATTACCCCCATCGAGGCGAATTTCCTCGGCAATAAACCGCACACCTTGGCCTGTCGCTTGTAAAGTACCCTTGACTTCACTTCCCGCTGCAATCACCACACTCCCATTCCGGTCACGAATATCTCTGGCTACGGTTAAAGTCAGAGGAATAACATCACTTTTAGAAACTAAAATTTTATCGGCTTTCTCGTAATTCAAAGGGATAACTGTTCCCGCCGGAATCGAGATTTGTTGAGCGATGAGACTTTGCCGATTAATATTACTTTGAGCGAGGACGGGAAAAGTGCCGGACATGGAACCCATGAGCAGGGTAATCAGTAAAGCTGTGCCGGCTCTAGTAACAGGATTGATAGACATAGCGGTTATCCTCTCAAAAAACAACAGTAAACTTTCTCTATTTCTAGATTATTTTTTTTTGCCTGTCATGTCAGTCCCCTTAACAGGGAATTTTTTCCCTCTCTATAGGGAAAAAAGTGGAATAGGGGAATTTCTGCGTTTTGTCCACCGACCGCAAAAGAGAGCCGAAAAGCCTAGAATAGTAAAAAACCTTGGATTGCCATCGTCTATGGAACTCGCTGCCGGAAAAATCCTTAGTCATCGCTACCAAATTATCCGTCAATTGGGAAAAGGGGGATTCGGACAGACTTTCTTGGCCTGCGATCGCCAGTTACCCAATCAAAATCGCTGTGTGATCAAACAATTTCAACCCCAGTGCCGAAATGCCGAAACTGTAGCCATCGCTAGACGACTGTTTGAAACCGAGGCGAAAATCCTGCAAGAATTGGGCAATCATCGCCATATTCCCCGTTTATTTGCTTATTTTGAAGAAAATGGGCAATTTTTCCTCGTACAAGAATACATTGAAGGGGAAGATTTAGCCACAGAAATTACTGCCGGTGTCTATAGACAAAATGAAGAGAAAGTAGTGGCTTTATTAACAGAAATTCTCTCAATTCTCGAATTTGTCCATCAGAAACAGGTGATCCATCGCGATGTTAATCCCTTCAATCTTATTCGTCGCCGTCAAGATGATCAATTGGTTTTAATTGATTTTGGTGCTGTCAAACAAATTAGCACTCAAGTAGTTAAAGAAGGTAAAACCGTTTCTACAGTCGCTATCGGTACCCCCGGTTATTTCCCTAGTGAACAGGCCCAAGGTTATCCCCGTTTTAGTAGCGATATCTATGCCACTGGTATGATTGGATTACAAGCTTTAACCGGTAAAGCTCCCGAAGATATTCCCTTGGATTCTCACACAGGGGAAATTCTCTGGCAAGATTTGGCCATGACTAGCGCCGAGTTTAGTGATGTTATCGATCGCATGATCCGCTATGATTTTCGTCAGCGTTATACCAGTGCCAGTGAAGCATTAATCGATCTGAGAAAATTAGGGAAAATTCATCATCTCGATCCGAAAACTACCCAGGCGGTGAAATCTCAAAGTCAAGTTGCTCGTCAAGGTAAATCTTGGCTAACAAAAATCTTGTTTGTATCGGGGACAATTGCTTTAATAGCTGGTGCTTATCTGGGTTTTGACTATTGGCAAAACTCTCGTAATTCTCTTGGTTACTATCAACAAGGTCAGACTTTTTATCAACTCAAACGTTATACCGATGCCCTTAATTCCTATGGTCAAGCTTTAAAAATTAATCCCGATTACCTTGAGGCATTGCAAGGACAAGCCGATGCTTTATTGGCTTTAAAAAGATACTCGGAAGCTTTAAATACCTACGAAAAAGCTATTCAAATTAACCCAGATTCCGCTTGGCAAGCTTGGCTCGGTCGCGGGGAAGCTTTAGATAAATTAGGCAAAAATCAGGAGGCATTAGAAAGTTTTGAGCGGGTCTTATCTCTTAATCCTGCCGCTAGTCAAGCTTGGCGAGGTAAGGCCGATATTTATCTACAACTGGAACAATATTCCGCCGCCCATAAAGCTCTTGAAAAATTGTTAACTTTTCAACAAAATGATGCCAAAGTATGGTATAAAAAAGGCTGGTCATTACAGAATCTTGAGGATTATGAAGGGGCAGTTAAAGCCTACGATCAGGCTCTAGAGATCGAGTCAGATAATCCCTTAATTTGGTATCAAAAAGGAAATAGTTTATATCAATTAAATAAAATTAATGATGCCTTAGAAAGTTATAGCAAAGCTGGACAATTTAATCCCCAATTTGCCCAAGCTCACTATAGTCAAGGGATTATTCTGCAAAAATTAGGCCGCAATTCAGAAGCTTTGGAGGCATTTACTCAAGCAACCCAAGCCAATTCTAATTATTATCAAGCTTGGTTAAATCAAGGGGCATTACTTCATCAAATGGAAAGATTTCAAGAAGCGATCGCATCTTACGAAAAAGCTCGCAGTCTTTCTTCCCAAAAAGCCGAAGTTTTTATCGGTATCGGTAACGCTTGCTATCGTTTAGGCGACTATTCCCACGCCATAACCGCCTATCAACAGGCGATTCAAAGACAAAAAGATAACCCCGAAACCTGGAAAAGTTTAGGCAATAGTTGGTTTAAACTCGGTCAATACGAGCGAGCGATTCAAGCTTATCAAGAATCACTTCGTTATCGTTCCAATGACCAAGAAGTGCAAACACAAAAACAACTGGCAGAAACTCGCTGGCAAGAACTTCAGCAATCTCCCCAAAACCAAACCCCGAAAGTGGATAATAAGGAACCTGTTCCCTAACTTCCCCTCTTTTTCTGGAGCTTTATCGCTTTTTACCAGTATTTCTCGGCCATAATTCCCGTCCTTGATAAAACTGTTTTTTCAGTTCTCCCAAGTGCCAATAAGCTGCCACCATATCTTTTTGTCTCCCTTTTCGTCTATAGCAAAGATCGGGGTGGTTAGGACAATCAATCGCTGAAACCCTTGACCGATAAGAGTTTGAAAATTGAAAGCGTCCTAAATAACCCATTTTTTGCTATATAACCACCATTATTTCTTCCCCATCGACCAGATTTAGAATTAATACCAAATCTGGTTATATCTGAAATTAGTCCCAGATGTAGATACTTAAAATATGCAAATGTTCTAACTTCTGGAAATAAGTCTCTATAGTTGTCGCAGTAGTCATACTAAATCCTGTTTAGAAAGTACAGGAGAGCGCCGGAGTTGGGAGCGGGGAGAGGGTTTTTAAAAGTTCGATTGAGAGTGAATCATGCTATTAAAAGCGGATTTAGTATCATTAATTAATTTAACCGTTGATTAGGCTGGGTGTAACTTAACCATAGAACACCTCTCGATTTCGGGCTATATATCTTAATTCTATCTTCCCCAGATTTCTAGAAGAGCGTTAAAAGTTATAGTAACTGACGAGGATAGTTTAGAGAGAGTTAAAAGTAACTTTTGTCGCGATGCTTTTGTTAATGATGGTAATATTCAGGTGGCAACTTTTAGGGAATTAAATAGCACTCAAGAGCTACAAAGGCAACTAATTAGCGCTTGCTGAATAATGGTAAAACCTTTTTAAAATAAGGCTTTTGACCTGTTAAAGTCCGATGTTAGTGCAAGAAAATAGGATTGGGACTTTCAAAAACCTTGCATTATCCTTCTTATAGTACATAAATTATTACATAAAACAAGGGCAACAAAGCCTGAAACGACCGGCTACTGACGACCGGCTACTGACTCCTACCCCTAGGAAAAACTTTTTCAGCAGACCCGAATTACTTACAGGTAAAGCTTATAATAACAAAATAAAGCACTCTGATGGTCAAGAAAGTTCTTCCGAATGGTTAGCTAATAAGGGTGCTTATTATATCTATGGAGTTCAGAGAATAGACTCAGTTAATAATTTTACAGTCTCTGGCGATCAAGCTACAGTGGATGTGGTGGTTACTGAAGAAAGAACCCTCTATAACAGTCAGGGTAAAATTGATCGAAAAAATAGTGCTTTTACTACCTCATTGGTTCGCTATAATCTTGAAAATGACGAGGGAACATGGAAAATAGCCAACTCTAGAACTCTTAAAAATTTAGTTCGTAGATAAGTTGAATTGATTACAAAAGGGCGAGAAGAAAAATTAAAAATAGTTTAGATAAAAACCCATAGATACAATCATTGCTGTTAAATTTTCATCTTTAGACAGTATTTATAAAGTAACCCTGAAGATAAAGGCAACTTAACCCATTCTATTCAGAATCGTCATTATAAATATCTTGGAGAGTTTTATTTTCGTAGCGTTCCTGATCTTGATTTTTGCCGCGACGAGAGGGACGACGATATTTTTTATTAGCTAATTTGGGTTCGTAGGTTTCTTGACCTGCTTCTTTAATTTTTAACTTTAAACTTGACTCTTTTGTGCTAGTTTTCTGTAATGACTGTTCTCGTGCGATTGCTTCTTCTAAAAACTCTAAATAATGTTGGTAACGTTCCCAATCTCCCCTCACCACACAGTTAGGTTCCCGACGGTGAGTACAATCATTAAATTGACAATTTCCTAAAGCTAAACGCTGTCTCACTTCCGGAAAATAAAAAGTTAATTGTTCCGGTGAACAGTTAATATCCGGTTGGTTAAACCCCGGACTATCGGCCAATAAACCCCGATTTGGTAAAGCAAATAACTCCACATGACGGGTGGTGTGACGACCTTTTTGCAGTTTTCCCGACACATCCCCCACCCGTTGATTAATCTCAGGAATTAGGCAATTAATTAAACTCGATTTTCCCACCCCCGAAGGACCGGCCAAGAGAGTGATTTTATGGTTTAATTGTGCCAATAAAGCCTCAAATCCCCGATTTTTCTCCACACTGACAAAAAAGGGCCGGTATCCCCAACCAGCTAGGCGATCGCGCCAGACCTCTATTTGTTCCGGTTTCCCCAGATCAATTTTATTGACACAGACGGCAATTTCTAAGCCTGTGGACTCAGCTTTCACCAAAAAACGACTGATCAGCCAAGGATCGAGGACGGGTTCAGCAAGGGCAAAAACTAGCAAAATCTGCTCGATATTAGCAACGGCCGGCCGATCGATCTCGGTACTGCGGGGGAGGACTTCTGCGATCGCACCCTGCCGATCATCAAAATTGGCTTCCTCCACGCGCACCCGATCGCCAACCATCACCGATTGACCGATTTTTTGCAAGCGAGCGCGACGGGTACAGAGAAGATTCTCTCCCATAATGGGAGAATCCAAGCGTACCTGATAGAAATTCGCCTGTACAGCCACTACTGTGCCGTATAAATCGGTTAATTGTGCATCTACCATTTAGGAGTCGGGGCGATAGACTTTGAGAACAAAAAAGCTATCTCGGTCCTCGATCGATTCTATCTGATAACCCTCCACTGTCAGGCTAGTGGGAACCTGTTCGATCGGTTCCCCGGCATCCAACCAGACTTCCAACCGTTCCCCGGCGGTCATTTTCTCTAATTGTAATTTTGTCCGGACAAAATTAATCGGGCAGGGAGTGCCGCGCAGGTCTAAAGTCATAATTATTTATGGAAGATATTACCTAAAAATCCCTCGATGCCGCCTTTCCCCACGGTTTCCCCGCGAACTTTCGCTATTTTTTCCAGTAAATCCCGTTCTTCTCCCTTGACACTGGTAGGAATCGAGATTTTAACGGTAATGCGATGATCACCACGACTGACGGGATTGCCTAATTTGGGAACCCCTTTATTTTCTAAAATCAGTACGGTGTTCGGTTGAGTACCGGCAGGGATAGTCAGGTCTTCTTGGCCATCTACAGTATTAACTTTAATAGTACATCCTAAAATCGCTTGGATATAACTAATCGAGATATTCGATTTAATATCATTGCCTTCCCGTTGAAATTCTGTATCTGTTTCCACGGTTAGATAAACGAATAAATCCCCCGGCGGTCCGCCTTTCAGTCCTGCGTCACCTTCCCGGGCAACGCGCAACTTCATGCCGTTGTCAACCCCCGCAGGGATGGTAATTTTCAGTTTTTTGGTTTCCTGTCTGCGTCCGGAACCGCCGCAAACATCGCATTTTTCCTCGATCACCTCTCCAGCGCCGTCACAGGTGGGACAGGCCGAAACCTGAGCAAAAGTACCGAAGGGAGTACGGGTGGCACGACGTACCTGGCCAGCACCATTGCAAGTAGTACAAGTACGGGAACTGGTCCCCGGTCTGGCCCCACTGCCTTTACAGGTTTGACAAGTTTCCAGATGACGGATACGGATTTCCTTTTCGCCGCCAAAGACCGCCTCGCGGAATTTTAGTCTAAAATCGAGACGTAGATCCTCGCCCCGGGTAGGGCCTGTGCGTCGGCGGGTAGTTGCTTGGCCGCCCATGCCCCCGAAACCACTAAAGATTGTCTCAAATATATCGGCGAAACCGCCCATATTGTCGGCATCAAAACCGGCAGCGCCCCCAGAAACCCCAGCTTCACCAAAGCGGTCATAACGATTGCGGGTTTCCGGTTCCGAGAGAATTTCGTAGGCGCGGTTAATTTCTTTGAAGTGTTCTTCGGCTCCCGGTTCTTTGTTAACATCGGGGTGGTATTTTCGGGCGAGACGACGATAGGCGCGTTTAATGTCTTCTTTACCGGCATCTCGCGAGACACCTAGAATTTCGTAGTAATCAGTGGGCATAGGGGGCTATGGTTCTGCTGGCAATTTATAAATAGAGTTTAAGTCTAGTTGTTACTTTAACAAACTATACATAATAGTTTAGTTGGGTTATCCCTACTATTTCTTTTTGTTGGGGGTTAGGGGTTGGGAAGTGGGAAGTGGGGTGT
>NZ_JADEXY010000111.1 GCF_015206885.1 Microcystis aeruginosa LEGE 91341
CAGGATATACTCCACAAAAGCGTTTAAACTCTTCTGGATTCAAATTTTTTACTTTTTCGTAAGTCATTGTTTTTCTGAGTGTTTTACTTTATTTTACATAATCAGTTCCTATTTTTGCAGGAGGTCTATTGTAGAGGGGGAGAAGGGAGAATAAATAAAAATAATCTCCCTACCCCACACCCCCACGAAAAACTTCTTCAGCAAACCCTAGTTAAGGCCTGCTCGATTCTCTGACTATCGAGGGAGCGTCCGATAAAGACCAAGCGAGTTTGCCGCGTTTCCGTGGATTGCCAGGGTCGATCGAAGAAAGAATCAAAGCGATCGCCGACACCCTGTAACACCATACGCATCGGTTTATTGGCCACATTAACAAATCCCTTAACCCGATAGATTTCTTCTCGGGCCACCAATTCTTTAATCCTTTGGGTCAAAATTCGGGCATCTACGGGAGAATCGAGGCAAAACTGCACGGAATTGATATCCTCATCGTGATCGTGTTCTTCCTCGTGATCATGATGACTAGGACGACTAGCTAAATCATCCTCGACGGCGGCATTAAATCCCAGTAGCACATCGGGGCTAATTTGTCCATCGGCACAAGTAACTATTTTTACCGTCGATCGCAGTTGTGTTTTCAGCCAATTAATAATTTTTTCTAATTCAATTTCGCTGATTAAATCGGTTTTAGTTAAGAGTACCAGGTCAGCGCAGGCTAACTGATCCTCAAATAACTCCTCAATAGGCGTTTCGTGTTCTAAATTGGGGTCTGCTTGCCTTTGTGCTGTTAAAGCGTCCAAATCCGCCACCAGACGACCCCTAGCGATAGCAAAACCATCCACCACCGTGATTACTCCGTCCACCGTCGCACCGTTGCGGATTTCCGGCCAGCGAAAAGCTTGAACCAGAGGTTTAGGTAAAGCTAATCCCGAGGTTTCGATCAGCATACAATCCAACTGTTGCCGTCGCTCCAGCAATTTCTGCATAGTGGGGAGAAATTCTTCCTGTACTGTGCAGCACAGACAACCGTTGGTCAATTCCACAATATTATCGTTGGGGTTGTCGTCGCAGGTCTGACAACTTTTCAACAAATCACCATCAATTCCCACCTCTCCGAATTCATTTACCATAACGGCCACCCGGCGGCCTTGATTATTTTGCAGTAGATGACGGATGAGGGTAGTTTTTCCCGCACCCAGAAAACCCGTGATCACAGTAACTGGAATTTTGTGCATAGATAGAGCGATCGATCATATTCTTAGATCAATGTATCAGACTCTCGGTCTAGGGTTGAGGGTTTCAGCGCTAATTCTTTAGGATTGTCCCACCAATTGCCGGACTGTCACAAACTAGCTGAAATTTTCCCAGTTAGTCGTTATTCTGGTAAAAGTTTCAGCCGGCTAAAATAATCGCTGAAAAACTTTTGTGGGAGTGGATTATGTTACAACGTCTTTTTTTAGCCTTTACCCTCGCTTTTCCTCTTTATTTAAGCATTGCTATTCAACAAACTTCTCCTATAGCTGATAGAGTAAATCGCCCTTCTTCTCGCGGAATCAATAAAATTGAGCAGACGGTAAAAACCATTCAAAAGCAATTAAAACAAGAGCATTCGGTTCAATTAGATTAATAAATTTTGTCAAAAAGAGGAGAGGTAAAACTCCTCTTTTTCACTTTTTACTTGACAAATTACTTGCCATTGGCTGCGGAGGCTGGTATTCGGGAACTAAATCTTGTAGGGATTTAACTAAGCCCTGACGGTCATTAACTTGAATATAATTAAGCAATTGCTCTAATTTGATTTGCAATTTTTCCCAAGCAAGAAAGTGTTCATGAGCGCAAAAAATCTTTGGGTGAGCGGTGGGACGAGCTTTATCGGTATCGATTAATAATTCTTCGTAGAGTTTTTCCCCCGGTCTTAATCCTGTGATTTCAATATCGATATCTTGTCCTAATTCCAAGCCACTTAAACGAATCATCTGTAGGGCCAAATCGTAAATTCTTACCGGTTCACCCATATCTAAGAGGAATACCTCACCCCCCTTAGCCATGGCTCCTGCTTGTATAACCAAACGCACCGCCTCTGGAATAGACATAAAATAGCGAATAATATCGCGATGGGTGAGGGTAATATTCTTACGTTGGGCGATTTGTTCCCGGAAACGCGGCACCACGGAACCGCTACTATCGAGAACATTGCCAAAGCGGACGATCGCGCAACAGGTGGAACTGTCGGATAAAGCGGCCAAAGCTTGCACGACTAACTCAGCACAGCGTTTACTGGCCCCCATAATGTTAGTCGGTCTGACGGCCTTATCAGTGGAAATAAGAACTAAATTACTAACCGAATTCTCGATCGCGGTCTGAACGACATTTAAACTGCCCCAAACATTAGTGTAAACTCCCTGACTAGGATTGGCTTCCACAAGGGGAACGTGCTTATAGGCGGCCGTGTGATAAATTGTCTCAATCTGGTGTTGTTGGATGACTCGGTCTAGATGATTGCGGTCAAGAACATTGCCTAGATAGGCATACCTGCGTAAATCAGTATAATTTTCGCCCAAATCGAGATCGATTTTGTAGAGGGAAAACTCGTTTAATTCGTAGATTACGAGGCATTTTGGCTTGAGGAAGGCAATTTGTCGGCATAATTCCGAACCGATGGAACCGCCACCCCCGGTGACTAACACCGCTTTACCGGTGACATTTTTTCCCAAAAGTTCGGGATGGGGTAGAATTTCTTCCCGTCCTAATAATTCCGAGACATCGACACTGCGAATCTGATTGATGGTCGCTTCTCCCGATAAAATTTTTGAGAGGGGAGGAACGGTTTTAATGTCGATGGGTAAAGTGTCTAGACTTTCGATGATTTGCCGCTTTCTGGCCTTGTCTAGGTTCGGAATAGCGAGAACAACCCAGTCAAAGGCCCGTTTTTGGTGCAGTAGTGCCAATTGAGAGGGGGGATAAACCCTAATGCCTTGGATCACTCGCTGCTGCAAATCGGGATTATCATCAACAAAAGCTAATAAACGATAGTGGGGGTCATTTTGTAGGGAACGTGCCAATTGACAACCCACAATCCCCGCACCATAGATAACAATTGTCGGTTCTCTATCTACACTACTGATGTAAATATTCAGACGGTGAAAGACAGAACGAATCAACAATCTCACCCCGATAACCAATACTAGGGTTAACAATGCGTCGATAATCAGGACTGAACGCGGCAAAAAAGCATCCCCTTGAAAGTAGGCAAGACTGATTAAAACCCCTGAACTATAGAGAACCGCTTGCAGTACGGAGGAAAGAAACTCTAATCCTGTATAACGTACTACGGGACGGTAAATACCTCTGAGATAGAAAACTAGAGTTTTAATGGCAATTAAGCCCAATATTTCCCCTAAAAAAGGCCTAATTTCCTGATATTCGAGGCTGAGATTCAACCTGAGAGAGAAGGCCAGATAGATGCTCAGACAAAAAATCAGGCAATCGGTGATAATTAGAAGAGATCGCTTCGATGACCTAGATAGGGAATTAGCCAATTTAAGGATTTTGTTCGCCAGTTTTCTATACATTATCCAATTGATTAATTAATCTTAAGGTAAATTTACTTAGCTCCTCTCGACTTGGTGTGATAATCAGTGCTTATTATTCGGACGAGTCTTGCTAGGCAAGGCTTTGAAGAATATATTCACGGAAAATTACCCCTATTCTTCTCCCTTCCACACAGAAACAAGAAGAGCCAATATTTTTTATAACAGTAGTGCTGCCTGTCTTTCCGGAGATAATATCAACCAAATCCAACTATGTCAAGTTGCCAGATTTGTCCAGACTTTTTTTCCTTTTACCAACTTTTCATCGCTCCCCAAAAATTTTTTGCTCCCCCAAACTAGCCGATAGATGACCGCTAGTCAAGAGTTACAATCAAGAATTGATACAAAAATTTATCGAGTCAATTTATGAGTAATCAGTACGATGCGATCGTGATTGGGTCGGGAATCGGGGGATTGGTGACAGCGACGCAATTAGCGGCAAAAGGAGCAAAAGTCTTGGTTTTAGAGAGTTATCTGATTCCGGGAGGCAGCGCGGGTTATTTTGAACGAGAGGGTTATCGTTTTGATGTGGGTGCTTCGATGATTTTTGGTTTTGGCAAAAAGGGGACGACTAACCTCCTAACCAAAGCTTTGGCAGCGGTGGATATGAGTATCGAAACCATTGCCGATCCCGTCCAGATCCATTATCATCTCCCGGACGGATTAGACCTAAAAGTTCATCGCGACTACGAACAATTTTTACAGGAATTAATTAGCCATTTTCCCGCAGAAAAAACCGGTATCCGGCGCTTTTACGATGAATGCTGGCAGGTTTTTAATTGCCTCAATAGTATGGATTTACTATCACTGGAAGAACCCCGCTATCTGACTAGGGTTTTTTTCCAGCATCCTTTATCCTGTTTGGGATTGGTCAAGTATTTACCCCAAAATGTGGGAGATGTGGCCAGAAAATATATTAAAGACCCGAAATTATTGAAATTTATCGACATGGAGTGTTATTGTTGGTCGGTAGTACCCGCCGATCGCACTCCAATGATTAATGCGGGAATGGTCTTTAGCGATCGCCATTACGGGGGAATTAACTATCCCCGGGGGGGAGTAGGACAGATTGCTCTCAAGTTAGTCGAGGGATTGGAAAAAGCTGGTGGTGAAATCCAGTATCAAGCGAGAGTGAATAAGATTATTTTAGATGCAGGACGAGCGATCGGGGTAAGATTGACCAATGGTAAGGAATATTACGCTAAAAAGATTGTTTCTAATGCCACCCGTTGGGATACCTTCGAGAAACTACTCCCCCCGGAATCTCTCCCCGGCAGCGAAAAAAAATGGCAAAAACGCTATCAAAAATCCCCCAGTTTCCTGAGTTTGCATCTGGGAGTTAAGGCCGATGTATTACCATCAGGAAGCGAATGTCACCATATTTTACTAGAAGATTGGGAAAATATGGAAGCAGAACAGGGAACTATCTTTGTTTCTATTCCTACCTTACTCGATCCCTCCCTAGCACCTCCAGACCATCATATCATTCATACTTTCACCCCTAGCTGGATTGATCAATGGCAAAAACTGCCTCCCCAAGAATATCAACAGAAAAAAGAGGCCGCTGCTTATCGTCTCATCGAGCGCCTGAAAAAACTCTTTCCCAAACTAGATACAGGATTAGATTATATCGAAATTGGCACGGCCCGCACCCATCGCCGCTTTTTGAATAGAATCGATGGCAGTTACGGCCCAATACCGCGAAGAAAACTGTTAGGTTTATTAGGAATGCCTTTTAATCGTACAGCTATTCCTAATCTTTATTGTGTGGGAGATAGTACCTTCCCGGGTCAAGGATTAAACGCGGTGGCCTTTTCTGGTTTTGCTTGCAGTCATCGTCTAGCGGTAGATCTCGGTTTACCTAGTCGCAGAGATTAAAAGCTGAAAATCAGGATTTTTACCAGCGAATTCGCAAACAGGAAGGTAACACTTGACAGCGTTTCTCAGATAGATGAGGTGCATTTTTGCGACTGGAATCCTTACTTCGGCAAGGTTTAATCTATACTTCACATTGACGAGAAACGCTGTAGATCGGTTTTGCTGATAACTGATAACTGTAATCTGATAACTGTAATCTGATAACTGATAACTGATAACTGATAACTGTAATCTGATAACTGATAACTGATAACTGATAACTGATAACTGATAACTGATAACTAATGCTTACTCCCTTTGATTCCTCGAAGTCTTTACATTGGCAGCAAAGCTTGCGATCGCCAATTATTCGTCAATTGGAGATATTTAGCTTTACAACGCAGTTTTTGATTTTTTTGCTCTGGGATCGTTTAACGGGGGCTAATAGGGGCAAAAAACGGCAAAAGAGAGCGAAATGGTTAGTAGATCGCCTCATGAATTTGGGGCCAACTTTTATTAAAATTGGGCAATCTTTATCGACGCGAGCAGATTTAATTCCGCTCGAATATATCGAACAATTAACCCAATTACAGGATCGAGTTCCCGAATTTAATAGTCAAGAAGCGATCCGAGTTATTGAAACAGAATTAGGACAACCCCTAGATAATTTATTTGCAAGTTTTAGCGTTTCTCCCCTCGCTTGTGCCAGTTTAGGACAAGTGCATCGAGCGCAGTTATTAAGTGGAGAAGAAGTCGTTATTAAAGTACAAAGACCGAATCTAGAAAGACTATTTAATCTCGATTTTGAATTGTTGCATCGTCTCACCCGTTGGTTAAATATTTTCCCCGTGGTGAAAAAATATAATCTAGAAGCTATCTATCAAGAATTCTTTGAGCTACTCTTTCAAGAAATCGATTATATACATGAGGGCAAAAATGCTGATCGCTTTCGGGAAAATTTTAAGAATTATCCTCAAGTAAAAGTCCCTTTAGTTTACTGGCAATATACCACCCGCAAGGTATTAACTTTGGAGTATGTGCCGGGGATTAAAGTCGATGATCGAGAGACTTTACTAGCTAATGGTATTAACGTAGATGGGATTATTCAACTGGGGATCTGTTCCTATCTCAAACAACTATTACAGGATGGTTTTTTTCAATCGGATCCCCATCCGGGTAATATGGCAGTCAGTCAGGAAGGGAAGTTAATTTTCTACGATTTTGGCACGATGTTCGAGTTAAAGTCCGTCGCTAAAGATCAAATGATCGAAACCTTTTTTGCTGTCTTGAGAAAGGATACGGAAACAGTCTTAAAAACCTTGATGTATATGGGGTTAATTGAACCCGTTAGAGATCTGCAACCTGTGCGAAATATCTTGCAGTTTCTCTTAGATGAATTTCGCGATAAACCGGTAGATGTGAGGGTGTTTGAACAAATTAGCGATCAAGTGTATTTAATGTTTAAACAGCAACCTTTTCGCTTACCTCCCCAAATGACTTTTATTATTAAATCTGTCACCACTTTGGATGGGATTGCCCGCTCTTTAGATCCCCAGTATAATTTATTAGCAGCTAGTCAACCTTTTGTGAAAAGTCTAGCGGTATCGGGAGGAACTACCAACACCATGCTTACCCTAGCTAATCAAGCTCGCACTTTTCTTAAACAACAATGGCAAAAAGGTAATAAAAACGAAAGAATGATCCGTCAATTAGAGGAAAAAATCGAGCGAGGAAATTTAGTTTTTCAAGTTAAGTCACGGGAAAATGAACGACTTCTGAAAAGAATTTATCTGGGAATTAAAGTATTAATCAATGTCTGTATATTGGGATTTAGCCTTATCTCAGCCATATTTTTGTTAGACACCAACTATAGCAAACTAGCTATTATTCCCTTCAGTCTAGCGGGGTTATTTGGTTTATTTTTTTTGCGTTCTTCCATGGCTTTATTGATTCAGGAAAGATTAGATAAAATGCTAGAAAAGTAAATAATTATCATTTTTATTAGTAGATCGTTTTTGTTATCCGCAACAAAAATTAAAGTTTGACAGGCTGTCTGTTGACAAGATTTTCCAGAAATTATCATAATGAAAATGTTTTCATTGCACCCAGCAGCAAGAGGACAAGAAAATGTTATTAAAATCTTTAGCCCTTGGTTCCCTTGTCGGATTATCCTTAGTTACATCTATCCCAGTCTTGGCTAATCCTTCCCTTTCTCCAGTACAAACTAACGAAGCAATAATCGCTGTCGGTCAACAAAAATCCGATTTATTTGTTAATTTAACCACCGATGATCCTTGGCGAGCTGCAATGGCCATTGGTGTCGCCACCAATATGCTAAAAAAAGGCCACTCAACCACCATTTTTTTGAATATTACAGGGGTACACCTGGCAGCGACGACCATTCCTCAACACACTAACGGTATCACCGGTAAAACCCTGCAAGCAATGTTAGTAGATTTCATCAGTCAAGGGGGAAAAGTCTTAATTTGTCCCTCCTGTATGAAACAAGCAGCCATAAAACCCGAAGATCTAATTGCCGGTGTGGTGACAAGTTCCCCCGATTCCCTAGAAGCAAATTTATTTAAGGAAACGGTTAAAGTAATTAGCTGGTAATCGAGCATTTTCTAGAGAATATCGAGGCTGCCTCTCAAGGTTGTCTGAGATGCAGCCAGATAACTGGATATTATCCCGTCGTAATGGTGATTTAAATCACTGTTTAATCCAAGCTGATGGCCAAATACCGCCAATTTCGAGGCCAGCTAGACGACTAGAGGCATTGATAAGGGTTTTACCACGACTATCAGCCAATTTTATCGATAATTTACCTTTGAGGGTATCTTGACAAGCAAAAGAGAGACCTTTTTCCGTGGGTACACGCACGCGATCGGGAGGGTGATCACTGATCCCGATTAAGACAATGGTATAATCCTCGTTAGTTGCCCTCATTTCCCAGTATCCCCAGGGTTGCACTGTCCAAGTTAGTTGAGAATTCCAAATATCAAACTTATAAAAGCGATTTTGCCAGTGAATACCGATAATTCCCACCGATTCCGTCCAGTGGAGAACTTTCCGGGTAGAACCCACTGCGGTTAAGGTTAAATCGGGATTTTCAGGGAAAGCATTGCAATTAATCCAAAACCACTTTTCTGGGAAAGAATAACCCCAATTTTTCTCGCTATAAAAAGGTACATTCTCAAATTGATAATTTTTTCCCCGATGGGTAATCATTCCCGTTGCTAAACCATGAGCAGTTAAAATCTGCCAACCCGGGTCAAAAATCGGTAAATAAGATAATATTCCTGCTGTTGCTTGGGGTGGACGCTTGTTATCTCCCCAACTGTACTTAGTTTCAATGCAATAATCCCATTGACAGATTTCTCCAGTGACGGGATCATAAATTCGTCCTTGCTGCTGGTTTGCTGTTGCTTGATAACCCTCTTGAATAGACTCAAAAAAATCTGACGGAGAAAGCAGACGGGGACGGATTTTTAAGTTAGTTTTTCCCCAATGGATGATAGCTAATTCCTGACGACTTCCCCAAAATTTATCCGTATCGGGAAAAGTGCGACAAAGATAATTAGATTCTATGGCTAAAATTTGTACCGCTCCACCGCTATTGACTTGACCGCCGCTTGGGTCTTGAATAGAATACATAAAGGCGAATCCGTCGGCTAATTGCGGAATCATGACTCGGAAGTACCAACCTTCAAAAAATCGAGGAGTGATACCATCCCAATGGTAGCCAGAATGAGGGGGTTGTGAAGACATCTATGAGTTTATCTTTAGGTATTGATTTTGGCACATCGGGAGCGCGAGCGATTGCTATTGATTCTAGCAAAAATATCGTCGCTGAGGTTCATTATCCCTTCACTAATGCCAATTTTCAGGATTGGCAAAAGTCCCTATTTTATTTATTGGATAATCTAGGGGATTCGGTGCGTTCAGAACTTAAATCGATCGCTATTAATGGCACTTCCTCGACGGTGTTATTATGTGATAATTGGGGTAATCCTCTTTCTGAGGCAATATTATACAATGATGGGCGAGGAATTGCCTTTTTAGAAGCAATTAAAGCTATAGCACCTCCTCACCATCCCGTGATTAGTGCCACCTCTAGTTTAGCTAAATTACTCTGGTGGAGTGAGCAAGAAATTTTTTCCCAAGCGCGTTATTTTCTCTCGCAAGCGGATTGGTTAGCATTTCTCCTGCACGGTAAATTGGGAATTAGTGATTATCACAATGCCTTAAAGTTAGGTTATGATCTCGAAAATCTCTGTTATCCCGATTGGTTAGAGAATTTACCGATGTTTAATTTGTTACCGCAAATTTTTGCCCCGGGTACAGCGATCGATACTATTAAACCAGATTTAGTGACTCGTTTTGCTATCCCGAAAGATTGTTTAATTTATACGGGAACTACCGACAGTATAGCGGCATTTTTAGCCAGTGGTGCTAATTCTTTAGGGGATGCAGTGACATCTTTAGGTTCAACTTTAGTTTTAAAATTATTAAGTAGCCAGAAAGTTGATGATAGTAACTATGGCATCTATAGTCATCGTTTAGGAAATTTGTGGTTAACTGGTGGGGCATCTAATACGGGGGGAGCGGTGTTAAAGAAGTTTTTTTCTCATGAAGAATTGAGAAATTATAGTTTAGCAATAGATGGAGAAAAAGAAAGTAATTTAGATTATTATCCCCTCCTAAAAGCCGGCGAGCGCTTTCCCATTAACGATCCTTTTTTACCCGCAAAACTGACTCCTCGTCCCGATAATCCTCTAGAATTTTTGCATGGTTTACTAGAAAGTATTGCCCGCATTGAAGCTTTAGGTTATCAGCGTTTACAGGAATTGGGGGCCAATAAATTAGAGCGAGTTGATAGTGCGGGTGGTGGAGCAAAAAATCCGACTTGGAGAATAATTCGTCAGCGTCATTTAGGGGTTCCTGTGCTTTTATCTCAACAGGAGCAAGCAGCCTATGGTACTGCCTTATTAGCACAGCAATCGGTTACGCTATTGAAATAATCTCATAAGTAGGGTTTGCGGCAAAAAGTTTGTTGGCTCTTCTAGGTTCTGTGTGATAAGTTTAACTTACATAGGATCGATCAATCTTTGTGTCCTTTGTGTCCTTGTGGTTCGTTCCACCCCCTCGCTAGGAGGAATGTATCTTAGAATACATTTTGCCCACCAAACCTAAGAGAGCCGTTTGTTGGTGGGGTATAGATTTTGGGTTCGATCCCCCCTTGATCCCCCCTTGATAAGGGGGGTGCCGCTCCCCCCTTATTTCCCCCTTAATAAGGGGTGTCTGATAGTTTTTAATACCCAACTACTTACAAAAGAATTATCTAACCATAATAGGGTGGCTCATTACCCGGTTTCCATTTGATATTACAGCCTAAACTGGGTTTTTGGTCCGTCGGCACCGGTTGACCGGCTAAAACCTTGTCAATAGCGGCCCGGAGATCTTTGCCTGTCACCGGTACACCATTACTAGGACGACTATCATCCAATTGACCGCGATAGACTAGAATGCGCTGACTATCAAAGAGGAAAAAATCGGGAGTACAGGCTGCCGTGTAAGCTTTCGCCACTTCTTGGCTTTCGTCATAGCATAAATTGAATTTAAAGTCAAGAGTTATCGCCATTTTTTTCAAATTTGCCGGCGAATCATCGGGATATTTCTCCACATCATTAGAACTAATGGCGAGGATGCCGAGATTGGTGTTAGCATAATCGCGACCTAGACGGGTAAGTTCTTCTTGAATGTGTTTAACAAAGGGACAATGTTCACAGAGGAAGATGACTAACAGAGCGGTTTTAGCCGCAAAGCTGTCCAGAGAGATAGTTTCACCCGAAACCACATCGGGTAAGGCAAAACTGGGAGCTTTTGTCCCCAAATCTAACATTGTGGACTCGGTGCGTGCCATAAAGTTTCTACTCTTTTCTATAGGGAGGACTGAGATTTTTATAGCATTTCATGCTTCATCGCGCAAACTTAACGCCTTAATCAGTATCAGTAAACAGTAAACAGTAATCAGTAATCAGTAATCAGTGAACTGATAAGCCATTGACCTATCTAAATTGCTGGTTAGAGCTGCATGGAAATGGGGAAGTAGGGAAGTGGGGAGATGAGAGAAAAAAGCTGATAACTGAAAACTCACATCTGGTAACTGATAACTGATAACTGATAACTGCCATAACCTACTGAAACTGATTTGACCAATTTTCGATTACACGCTGACTTTCGCGAGCAATAACTAAAGCATTATCAGGGACATTTCTAGTGATAGTTGAACCAGCGGCCACGGTGACATTTTTTCCTAATTCTAGAGGAGCCACTAAAACACTATTTGCCCCAGTTTTTGTGCCACTGCCGATCATAGTTTGGTGTTTTTTCACACCATCGTAATTAGCAGTAATTGTTCCCGCACCAACGTTAACTTTTTCCCCTAAAGTGGCATCTCCCAGATAGGATAAATGGGCAATATTGGTTTTATTGCCGATGTCACTTTTTTTAATTTCAACAAAATTACCGACTCGACAATTAGCCCCAATTTTCGCTTCTCCGCGCAAATGAGCATAGGGACCGATGCGACAACCAGAATCCACCTGACTATCAGAAATAACCGAAAATAAGACCGTTACATCGCTGCCTAGGCGACTATTTTCGATTAAACTCCCAGGACCTATACGACAACCGGAAGCAATTATCGTCTCACCGCGCAGATGGGTTTGGGGTTCAATAATCACATCGGCACTGAGGGTGACAGTATCCTCAATGGTGACACTATCGGGGTCAATTATGGTGACTCCGGCGGCCATCCAATCATCTTTGACTCTAGTTTGCAGGATATCATAGGCGGCGGCCAATTGTTTGCGATCGTTAATGCCGCTAATTTCTAAACAATCCTCCACATCCACAGCCATGACGGGATCGAGAAAATTGACCACATCCGTGAGATAGTATTCACCCTGATCGTTATTGGGCTTTAAATTAGGCAGTATCGCCGCTAATTTTGACCAATTGAAGCAGTATATACCCCCATTAACCCGGTGGTTTTGTCTTTGGCCATCGTTACAGTCTCTTTCTTCCACAATCTGCTTAACGAGATTGTTGCCATCACAAAAAACTCGACCGTAACCTTTCGGGTTTGGGAGGTTAGCAGTTAAGAGGGTGGCAGCGTTACCATGGTTTTTATGAATCTGGAGAAGATTTTGCAAGGTTTCGGGACGTAACAGGGGAACATCGCCATTTAAGACCAACAAATCCTCCTGAAAGTCCTCTAAATGGGGGATTAACTGCTGAATAGCATGGCCAGTGCCTAACTGTTCCTTTTGTTCGACAAATTCGATATCCGCAAGATGCTGTAGAGTATTTCGCACCTGTTGCCCTTGATAACCGATAATTACCAGTTTTCGCCGGGGATGTAAGGATTCGCTGACATTAAGCACCCGTTCCACTAGCGAGCGACTGCCGAGGGGATGTAAAACTTTCGGAAGGCTGGACTTCATTCGGGTTCCCTTACCCGCTGCTAAAATTGCTACCGCTACCATGGTCATGCTTGCCAATATCGTTCGCGACTGAGTATATCGCACTCCGATCCCCTTGGTTGCAAGAATTTTTCCCCTCTTTGATCCTGTGCCAGTTGAGAAACTACCATAAAAAGGTTTTCTTTAAGACATTGTTAAGGTACTATACACAAATTGAAACAATTGAACATAATCAGCACTCTATAGATACCGCTATGACAACTGTACTAACTAAGGAATCCTCCGCCATGAAACAGATTCGCACCACCTACCAAGCTGATCAACAGGTAAAATACCTGCATCTAGAAGCGGAAATCGAGGTACTGCTGCAACAACTGCAAAACCTCAAGCGCAAAAACCAAGAGAATCAACACCTAAATTAAAGAAAATTTCCCTAAGAATTCTCAAATCCCACCCTCTGATCGGCGAGAAGGTGGGAAAATGTTTTTTGAGAATTCCAGATAGGTGTAGATTAATGATCAATTTTGCCTTACAGCAAGCCTTCGCCCGTCGTCATGCCCTGAAAGTGATTAGTGGGTTAAATAATTTCGATCGCTCGCAGGTTCTCTCCGTAGTTAAAGCCGCTACAGCCGGAGGAGCAACTTTTGTCGATATTGCCGCTAATGCTGACCTAATTCGGGCGGTAAAAGCCTTGACAAATTTACCCGTATGTGTATCGGCCGTCGAGCCAGAATTGTTGGTGATGGCAGTGGACGCGGGAGCCGATTTAATTGAGATCGGTAATTTCGATAGTTTTTATGCTCAAGGACGCATTTTTGAAGCTGCGGAAGTTTTAGCCCTAACTCGTCAAACTCGCGACTTACTGCCCGAAATTACCCTGTCTGTGACAGTTCCCCATCTCCTACCCCTCGATCAACAGGTGAGACTAGCAGAAGCTCTAGTTAGTCAAGGTGCCGATATCATTCAAACCGAAGGCGGCACTAGCAGTCAACCCCGTCACGCCGGTATTTTGGGACTGATTGAAAAAGCTGCCCCGACTTTAGCCGCAGCCCACGCTATTTCCCATGCGGTTAAGGTTCCCGTCCTCTGCGCTTCCGGTTTATCCATTGTTACTGCGCCCATGGCGATCGCTGCTGGAGCGGCCGGTATCGGTGTTGGTTCGGCGATCAATCAATTGGATAATGAAGTGGCTATGGTGGCAGCTGTGCGCGGTTTGGTCGAATCTCTGCAAGCACAACCGGTCCATGTTGGCAACTAGAACAATTTTTGTCTAGATACGACGGAGAAGGGGCCGTTTTTTCTTCTCTTTTTCCCTTTGTAATCAGTTATCAGTATTCGGGAGTCAGGAGTCAGGAGTCAGGAGTCAGGAGATAGGGTGATAGGGTTTTGGGGTGATAGGGAGATGAGACAGCTTCCCCATTTCCCC
>NZ_JADEXY010000112.1 GCF_015206885.1 Microcystis aeruginosa LEGE 91341
CCCCAACACCCTAACATTTAATCCCCTGAATGAAAGATTTATTCCTTTACACTTGCTGGTTAATTCCTATTTATGGCTTAATTGGTTCGATTTTAACCCTACCTTGGTCTTTAGGCATTATTAGTCGCACCGGTCCGCGGCCGGCCGCTTATATTAACCTATTGATGACCGTTTTAGGGTTAATACACGGATCGATCGCTTTTAATCAAATTTGGCATCGAGAGACGATTAAACTGGCTTTTGAATGGGTAAAAGTGGCCGATCTTAGTTTATCCCTTTCGATCGAACTTTCTCCCGTCAGTTTGGGGACGCTAGAAGTGATTACCCTCATCAGTCTCCTGGCCCAAATCTATGCCCTTGGCTACATGGAAAAGGATTGGTCCTTGGCGAGATTTTATGGCTTAATGGGCTTTTTTGAGGCAGCTTTAGGGGGAATTGCCCTTAGTGACTCCCTACTATTCAGTTACGCTTTCCTAGAGATGTTAACGGTCTCTACCTATCTCCTCGTCGGTTTTTGGTATGCTCAACCTTTGGTCGTAACTGCGGCCCGAGATGCCTTTTTAACCAAGCGCGTCGGCGATATTATTTTATTGATGGGTTTGGTGGCTCTGTCTAGTTACGGAGAGGGATTAAGTTTTTCTCAGTTAGAAAATTGGGCGGTAAATAACCCTGTACCGCCTCTGACGGCGACTTTGTTAGGATTAGCCCTTATTGCTGGTCCAACGGGTAAATGCGCCCAATTTCCCCTGAATTTGTGGCTAGATGAGGCGATGGAGGGACCAAATCCAGCCGGAATCATGCGGAATTCGATCGTGGTTTCGGCGGGGGCCTATGTTTTAATTAAGCTGCAGCCAGTGTTTACCCTATCTCCGATCGCTGCCAATGTTTTAATAGTTTTGGGGACAATGACGGCAATTGGGACTTCTCTGATGGCCCTATCCCAAATTGATATTAAACGGGTTTTATGCCACTCCACCAGTGCCTATCTCGGTTTGGTCTTTATTGCGGTGGGATTAGGTCATGTGGATATCGCTTTACTAATTTTATTCTCCCATGCGGTCGCAAAAGCCTTATTGTTTATGAGCGCAGGATCATTAATTCTCACCACCAGTAACCAAAATATCACGGAAATGGGGGGAATTTGGGCAAGAATGCCCGCCACAACCATGGCTTTTTTAGGAGGTTCTGCGGGGATGACGGTTTTAATGCCCTTGGGGATGTTTTGGACGTTAAAAAAGTGGTTAGGTGGCGAATGGGCGATTCCTTGGTGGTTATTAGCGGTTTTAATCTTTGTTAATTGTCTTAGCATCATCAATCTTACTCGGGTCTTTCGTTTAGTCTTTTTGGGACAAACCCAAAGTAAAACCCATCGCACCCCGGAAGTGGCTTGGCCGATGGCTTTGCCCATGGTATCATTGATTTTAATCGTTTTATTAGCCCCGATTATTCCCCTACGTTGGGATTTTTGGCTATCTTTCACCAATCCTCTCCTTAATAACCAGAGTTTCACCATTGTCTGGGGTTTTCCCTTACTGATGGCCTCTGGAGTAATTGGCCTAGTTATCGGGTTAACGGTAGAGTTAAGACGAGCTTGGGCCAGACCAACTGGGTTAATCCTGCGATTCCTGCAAGATTTGTTCGCTTATGACTTCTATCTCGATCGCATCTATCAGTTTACCGTGGTTTTAGCGGTGGGCAGCTTGTCAAAAATTACCGCTTGGATCGATCGTTATATTATTGATGGTCTGGTTAATTTAGTCAGTTTAGCGACGATTTTTAGCGGCAGTGCCTTAAAATATAATGTTTCCGGTCAATCGCAATTTTATGTCTTGACTATTCTTTTCGGAATAGGGGGATTAATCTGGCTCTTATTAAACGGTCAATGGTCACTGATAACTAATTATTGGTCATCCCTGTTAACTCATTGAACCTCTGTGTATTGGTCCCTAGTCTCCCGGCAGCTGACTAGGGAAGGAAAGCAGGGTGATGAACAGGATCGACGAGGAAAAAATCTCCACACTTCGACACGGCTCAGTGACCTCTTGGTCTATTTGTGTTATAATGGGTTGGTTAAAAATGCTGGTGTAGCTCAGTGGTAGAGCAGCTGATTTGTAATCAGCCGGTCGCGGGTTCAAATCCCATCACCAGCTTCTGGGAAAACTAACTGTTTTCAGTCCTTACAAGGCTTTGGTGGCTAGGGTTGCGGCAAAGTCTATATAGGGTTTGCGGCAAAAAGTTTTTCGGTGGGTGTAGGGTTTTACCGATTTTGAGGTAGTCAGTTAAGCTGTTCGTAATTTAAATTGCTTGTTGAGACGAAGCAAAAGGCAACAGTAAAGCGATTGGGGGAGGTTCGGCTAATCTAAGAATAAGCGGTTTAAATGCGTCTTAGCTTACCTAATTTTCAGGGAAAAAGTACCTGAATTTTACCCCCGATCACTCCCAGACCCGGCACTTTTTGAGGGAAAAAAGTCTAAAAGCCTTATCCAACAATGTTTTTAGACTTATTCAGCAAAGCCTATATACAATCTCTCAAAAAGCTGGTGTTGGTTTATCTTCAGATATTGATGCTACTGAGAAACTTACCTATGACTAAAAGAGCTTTACTACTAATCAATCGTCACTCGCGCAAGGGTAAAGAAAACTTTGCTCAAACTGTTGATCTGCTCAATCATTGGGATTTTGAAATTATCAGCGTCCCTTTGAAAAAGGTAGAAGATATACCTTTTTTGCTGGAAAAATATCGCTCTAATATTGATTTAGTTATTGTCGGTGGTGGTGATGGGACTCTTAATGCTATGGCGGATATGTTGGTAGAAACTCAACTGCCTTTAGGCATTATACCTCTGGGAACGGCTAATGATTTAGCTCGGACTTTAGGGATACCGAATTCTATTGCCGAAGCCTGTCGAATTATTGCCGAAGGTAATTTAAAATATATCGATCTAGGTTGGGTAAATAATAAATACTTTTTCAACGTGGCTAGTTTGGGATTAAGTGTAAAAATTACCCAAAAACTGAGCAAGGGTTTAAAGCGACGTTTGGGCATTTTGGCCTACGCTTGGACAGCCCTACAGGTATTAAGTAAAACCCGTCCTTTTACCGCTATGATCGGTATTGATGGCCAAAATATCAAAGTTAAAACCCTACAAATAGCGATCGGAAATGGTCGTTATTATGGGGGAGGAATGCCGATCGCTCACGATGCCCAAATCGACGATCAAAGGTTAGACTTATATAGCCTAGAAATTGAACACTGGTGGCAAATTTTCCCCCTTTTATGGACATTACCGCGAGGACAACAGGGTTTATTATCTTGGGTGAGAACTCTTAACGGCAAAGAAATTCAAATTGAGACTCGTAAACCCCATAGTATTAACACCGATGGCGAAATTACTAGCACGACTCCCGCCATTTTTCGAGTTATTCCAGCGGCTATAGGGGTCTATATTCCCCGTCAGGAAACACAATCTTAAAACTAACGAAAAGGAGGAGAATACAATAAACCCCCCTTTGTCCAAAGATTATTTAAACCTCGATCGAGTTGCAGGGGTTTACCGATTTCACGATCATAAATTTCACCGTAATTACCCACCTGTTTTAAGACTCTTTGGGCAAAATCATTGGGTAAACCCATATCTTCGCCTAACTTCTCATCAATACCCAAAAAGCGCCGAATACTAGGGTCTTTGCTATCGGCAAAAGTGGTAATATTTTGGGAGTTAATCCCAAATTCTTCCCCTTGAATTAAACTAAAAACGATCGAGCGGACGGCATTCGACCAAGCGGGATCACCATCGGCCACGGCTGGGGCCAAGGGTTCCTTAGATATTACCACTTCTAATAATTGATGATCCTCTGGTCGGGGAAAAACCGAGCGCCGGGCCACCAATTGGGAGCGATCGGAGGTGACAGCCTGACAGCGCCCCGCCTGATAAGCTGTATATAAAGCCTCCACATCATCGGAAACGATCGGTTTATAACCTTGAACTGCCGCTTTTGCCATGGCATCGGCCAGATTTTGTTCTGTGGTGGTTCCCGATAGCACACAAATGGACTTTCCGCTTAAATCTTCTAATTTCTTAATATTACTGGCTTTCGTGGCCATAATTCCCTGACCATCATAGAAAACCGGGGTGATAAACTCCATCCCCAGAGCGGTATCCCGGTTAATCGTCCAGGTGGTGTTGCGACTGAGGATATCCACTTCTCCCGTCTGTACGGCAGTAAATCTCTCTTGGGGGCTAAGTTTACGATATTCGACTTTAGAGGGATCATCAAAGAGAGCCGCCGCAATAGCTCGGCAAATTTGCACATCTAAGCCCGAATATTCGCCCTTTTCATTAACAAAGCTAAACCCCGGCACTTCTCCGTTAATGCCACAAATTAACTTACCGCGATTTTTCACCGTTTGCAAGCGGCCAGCATCGGGACTACTTGCGGTGTTAGAACTAGAATTCGGTTGATTTTCCGTCCCACAGGCAGTAATTAGCAGTAACAGCAGGGACAATGCACAAAAACGCCACTTTAGCATAGATATTCTCTGAAAAATTTTTTTAGTCACTTAATTTTAGCGGAAAGACCAGAGCAAGCTTAACATTATAGCCAAGATCGCACCGATAACCGTATTGATCACATTGACCAATTCATTAGTTAACCACAGAAAGCGGGTTTGTAGGGTAGCTCCGATGAGACTTTCGATATTGGTGGCGATAAATGCCGCAATTACACACCATAACACACCGATAAGATCGATCGCACCGATAGCCCATGCTAGCAGGGAAATCGCCGTGGCTGCCAGCAAACCGGCGAGCGTTCCTTCCAAACTAACAGCACCTTCTGTTCCCCGGGGGACGGATTTAAAATTAGTGATTAGATAAGTAGTTTTACCGTAAGCTTTACCCACCTCGCTGGCAGTAGTATCGGCTAATTTAGTGCTAAAACTAGCCACATAAGCGAGTATTAAGAGGTAATCCCAGGGAGAAGCGGCAAAAAGACTGAGGATAGCGCAAATTGCCCCCGCTAAAGCGGAACCCCAGACATTTTCTGGACCGCGTACCCCCGCTCTTTTTTCGGCGATTCCCTCCGCTTCCTTGCGCGCTAAACCGATGCGGGTGACAGTAGAACCGACGAGGAAATAGAATAAAACAATTAGATAACCGCGCCATCCCAAGCTTCCCCAGACAATTACCCCTAAAACCCAAGCATGAAGATAACCCATCCGAGTTAAGAGCTTTTTTGGGGCAATTGCAGCGATTCCGAGGAGGACGGTATTGAGAAGAACAGCGACGAGCCAAGGATTAGTTAACATAGTGTCTGGGCAAGTTTATATACCCTATTGTATCGATCGAGTTCATGAAAACTAATCAACCCTATCAACCTCTTTTACTGCGAATTCTGCACGGATTCACGGGAATTGTCCTCATTGCCGCCATGGTTACGGCCTATTGGACTTATGATACTTTTGACGGTCGTTGGTTAAAACTGCCCCTACCAGAATATCAAGAAATTGAAAGTATTCATGGCACTTTTGGCCTCTATACTCTGATTATCTTTCCGGTTTTTGCTATCTATGCTTTTCGTCGCGGCAACAAAAGATTAATTCAAAGTGATTCTCTTAACAAATTAACTCAATTTGGTAAGCCGATTTGGTGGTATAGTCTCCATCGTTTAGTCAATACTTTGACTCTTTTTGCCCTAACTTTTGCTTTGTATAGTGGCCGGATGATGGATTCCAAATGGCTACCGGAAGGGGAATTAAATCACTTTTGGTATTATGCCCATTTGCTCAGTTGGTTAATTATGGTAGTATGTCTGGTGCTGCACCTGCTCATGACTGCCAAAGTGGGAGGGGTTCCCCTGTTATTGTCTATCCTTAAATGGGGTTTTCGTGAACAAGATAGCCCGAAATTATGGTTATCTCAATTACGTCAATGGGGGTTAAGTTTGCGTCTAGCCAATACTTTTCAGTGGCTACAATCTCTTAACTTATATAAAGTCTTAGAAATTGTTGTTTTATTGGCTATTATAGCAGCTTGGATTATTCCCAAGTTTGACTAAGCTGTACTGTATTTAAACTGCGTATTGGGAATTTTAGTACAAATGCTCAAATTCCCTGCTACCGTCCTCTCCTATACCTTTTAAACAGGATTTAGTATGATTTATTGACTCCGACGAGCGAGAATAATCATCGTCTTCGCTAAGGGAGCAATACGACCAATACGATAGACTTTGTCCACCGATAAATTAGCTTCTGTTAACAGTTTTGTGATAGTTTTGACAGACCAGAATTTAATATGTCCGTGATCCCAAAGAGCGGTAAAATGCTCGTCCATCTTGCCCGTAGCCGCTAGGGCCAAATTTTTGAGATAACTATGATAGGGAGTGGATATCAGCGCATATCCTCCGGGTTCCAGCAGATTATAAACGGTCTTAGCATAATCGCGCGGAGCATAGACGTGTTCTACCACTTCCAAACTAATTAGCAGCGGAAAAGTACCAAATTTACTAGCCAGATCATCATAGGCGGAGCCAACGTATAGATCAAGTTCAGGATAGGCTTTTTTTGCCTCTGCTAGCCCCGATTCAGAAGGATCGCAGCCACTGACTTGAAATCCTTTTTCTGATAACCAATTAGCGATCGAACCGTTGCCACAACCGAGGTCAAAAATACGCTTTTCAGGAGGGGCAAGATCGGCAAAAATCTGACTTAGAGAGGGGAGCAAATAAGCGTGGGCAGTCCCACAGCAAGAATTTTGATAATGATAATAATCTGACATATCTTAAAATAGTTAATATGTAAGTATTTTTCGTGGTATCACCACTATCGCAGGGTAATACAAAAAGTAACTTTTGTCAAGGGTTTGGTGAAATTTATTCTTACATCCCATTGATAGGATATACCATAGCATTTTATCAATATATTGCATATGCTATTGTCAATGAAAATGATGCAAAAATTAAAAACCTTCGCTTATGTGAGAATTCTCCGAGTCATTATTCTCCTAGTTAGAAGTCGTAAACTTAACATTAATAGCTGACCTCTGTTATCAGAAAACTTTAACAATTACCAGAGCGGATCGGAATATAAATGAACGGTTAAAGAATCTCGATCGCCGGGGATACCAGTAATACAACTACAAATTTGAGTACCATCATCTAATTCTACCTCGCAGGCGTGACAGGAACCCATTAAACAGCCGGTAGGAATGTCAATTCCTGCTTTTTTAGCCACATCTAATAATAGTTCTCCCGTTTCCGCTTCCATGATGATATCATCGGGTAAAAAACGCACTGCAATAGTCATAATTTCTCCTTACAAATGAGCAAAAATAGGTGTAAGATTTAAATGTTCTTCCAGTAAATTAGCCATAGTATCGAGGGTTATTTCTCTTTGTTCACTATAGTTAGCAATTCCCGTAGGCAAAGATAATAAACCGCGACGCTGACGCAGATGATTTAGCCAAGTTCTTCGCCAAGAACCATTATCAAAGATACCATGTAAATAACAGCCCCAAATTGACAGAGAATCATTGACAATTCCTAGACTAGCATCCTCCTCGAACATTTTTTGATAACCTGATTCACTTTCCCATGCGCTTATTCCCTGGTGAATTTCATATCCTGTTACTGGTAAACCCGCTTGGGGAAAATTAGATAAAACCTGTCGTTGACGGGTAATTTTTTCGGCAGTAATTACCGTTTTTAAGGGCAGTAAATTTAAGCCAGCTGCCTCACTATTGGGACCTTCTCGATGGTCAGGATCCAGGATTAATCGCCCTAACATTTGCAAACCACCACAGATGCCAAAGATAATACCTCCCCTTTGGTGATAGGCTTGTAATTGATTAGCCATACCACTTTGATTAAGAGCGATTAAATCAGCGACAGTGGTTTTAGAACCGGGGATAATTACCCCATCGGGATCACCTAAAGATTCCTGTAATTCTAGATAACGTACATTAACCGTTGCTTCACCACAGAGAGGGTCAAAATCAGTAAAATTAGCGATATGAGGCAGACGAATGACACTGATATTTACTTCAGCTTTAGGTTTTTGGGCGGGGCGATCGAGTAAACTGAGAGAATCCTCAGCACTTAAAAAGATATCACTATAGGGAAGGACTCCCAACACGGGAATTTTTGTATAATCTTCTAGCCAAGTAATCCCCGAATCTAAGAGAGATTTTTGTCCGCGAAATTTATTGATCACAATACCTTTAATTAAAGCTCTTTCCTCCGGTTCTAATAATTCTAACGTACCGACGACGTGAGCAAAAGCCCCCCCGCGATCAATATCCACCACTAAAATAGTAGCAGCATCGAGATATTTAGCCACCCGCATATTAGTTAAATCACGATGTTTGAGATTTATTTCCGCCGGACTTCCCGCACCTTCACAGACAACTAGATCAAATTCTGTTGATAATTTAGCTAAAGATTCTTTAATTGCTTGCCAACCTTGGTCAAAATAATTCTGATAATAATCCGATGCCGTGGTGACACCCACAGCCTTGCCTTTAATAATCACCTGAGAGGTCATATTTCCCTGGGGTTTTAATAAAATTGGGTTCATTTCTACCCGGGGAATTGTCCCCGCAGCCCATGCTTGCACCGCCTGAGCGTGACCCATTTCTCCCCCTTCGGCGGTAACATAGGCATTAAGGGCCATATTCTGACCTTTAAAGGGTGTTAACTGCCAACCTTTCCGGTTGAATAAACGACATAAAGCGGCAGTTAAAAAAGATTTACCCGCGTGGGATGTTGTCCCCACTACCATAATTGCTTTCATATAGTTTTTTTATTGAGTATTTTCAGTGAACAGTAAACAGTAATAAGTTAACAGTAAACAGTTGATAACTGATAACAATGACCGAATCTACAACCTAATTTGTTAAGCTAAAAGCTTTGATGTACTTAGTTTATAAACTTTTTTGGCAGGAGAATTGCCAGATTCTTTCTCTTGCCTCTTGCCTTTTGCCTCTTGCCTTCAGAAGCTAATAACTGATAACTGATAACTGACTCCCGACACCATTAAAAAGAAAACCAACGTTGCAGAGTATTGAAAAATCTTTGCCAGAAAGTGGGTTGAGGGAAAAAGTCCCCTTGGGTTTGCCATTTTTCTATTAATTTCCTCCCCAAAGGAGTGAGACGAAAACTATCGGTTATCCCCTGTCCATCTACTTCGCGCCGCAAAATTCCCACTTTAATCAACCAGAGAAGATAGCTTTCCACGGCTGCTTCCGTCAGCAGTCTGGAAGTATAACCTTTTTCTAAACCCCCAGCACCCGGAATGCTTAAAAGTGATACACTTTGCTCCAGCATAGCGGCGAATAGGGTGACACGGAAAGGGGAACAACAGAGGGCCCGTTCGGCCCTAGTGATGGTAGCATCAGGATAATTGATGGCGGTAACGGTGGGAGTCGATAGGCTCATAGATTCCAGTCGTTTAGCTATTGATAAACTCATTGTTACATTGATCTGGCCTCAACCCCTATCAACCCCAATCACGGATAAAATAGGGATGAAGTGTTAAGTAGCTTGAGTGTTTATGCAGTCTCCCGAACCGTTCGATAATAAATATACCCCAGAAGAAGTGGAAGTGGAAATCGAAACCGACGATTTTTCCCCCGTTGATACCCGGGTTAGTTTCGCTGCCACTGTTGAAAAAGTGAAAACTTGGTACGGCAGCCTGTCCACACCAGCACAGGTAGTTGTGGCAGTGGCGGGGGTTTTTGTGACTTTTTCGATTTTAACGGCGATTTTACGGCTAGTTAGCGCAGTTTTAAGCGCTTTAATCCTCGCCGCTATCTTTTATCTCATCTATCGTTACATCCTCAAACCGAAAGTTTAGTCGGCTATGCACATTTCCTGTTCAATGTCAAGGGTTTAGTTGATAAAAAAAATTTATGGAAGAAACAGACACCAGAGATATCTTGGGGGAAAATGCGGCTAAGTTGGGACTGGCCCAGATCCAGCGTCATCTATTTCTCTGCTGCGATCAGACTAAGCCAAAATGTTGTGACAAGCAAGAAGGGTTAGAAGTGTGGGATTATCTAAAGAAGCGGTTAAGTGAATTAGAACTCGATCGCCCCAGCGCCGACCGTCCGGGCTGTATTTTTCGCACTAAAGCCAATTGTTTGCGGGTTTGCAGCCAAGGCCCGATTTTATTAGTGTACCCGGAAGGAGTCTGGTATGGAAGGGTAAACAAGGAAGCGATCGAAAGAATTATCCAAGAACACCTCATCGGTAATCAAATCGTCACCGAATATGCTTTCCTTTGCCACGATTTACCGGCAATTTCCCTGAACTGTTCCAGAGAAGAACCCGAAACAATAGAGGAAAACAGCGTTAAAACTAGCTGAAACCCTAATTAACTACACATATCTAACTACCTTTTACCTTTTGCCTGTCGATCCTTTGTCCGTCTCCATTCCCCCAACCCTGCAGCCCGGAAAAATAGCGATGAAAGAGACCAACAAAGACAACAAACAACTTTTATTAATCGACGATGACCCAAATTTAATACTTTTGGTGAAGGATTATCTAGAGTTTCGTGGTTATAGGGTGACAACCGCAGAAAACGGTCGGGAAGCCCTAGCAATCCTCGAACGCGGGGCAAATGCGGCTAAAGCAAGGGAAATGCCCGATATCATTATCTGTGATCTGATCATGCCGGAAATGGATGGTTATGCCTTCCTCGAAACAATTCGTCAGGACAGTCGTTTTAGTGGTCTTCCCGTGATTTTTCTCTCCCCTAAGGATCACAGTCAGGACAAGGTGACAGGTTTAACCGCTGGGGCCGATTTTTATCTGGTTAAACCCTTTGAACCAGAAGAATTAGTGGCCCTGGTGGAGTCTTCCCTCACACAAGCGGGCCAGTTACCGAAACGCAGCACCCGCAGCCATTCCCCAGATGTCACCTCTGTTCAGGTTCCGGGTAATGTGGAATTAACCCCAACGGAGTTAAAAGTAGTACAATTGGTCGCCCAAGGACTGGCTAATCGGGAAATCGCAACAAAACTCAATGTTAGTCAACGGACAATCGAAAGTCATGTGTCGAATATGCTCCATAAAACCGGTCTTCATAATCGCACGGAATTGACCCAATGGGCGATCGAAAGTAATAAGCTGTTGACTATCTAGGGTTTGCTGAAAAACTGTTTTTGCATACCCTCAATATTCAACAACCTATCAGGGGTTAGTGTCAGATGATTGTCAACTCAGCTTTTTTTGGCATTAAAAATCCCTGAGATTGTCCTGGGCTGCTAGTTGCGATCGCTCTTTTTCCAGGGCCAATTCCGTTTCCAATTCTTGGCTGAGGAAATAGTTGAGGAAAGTCCGGATAATAGCGATGAGGGCGAGTTTTGCCAAGGCTTCTAGGGTGGGTGTGACGGTGGTAGCCACGATGTCTCCACCTAACTGAAACTCTAGGGCTAAAGATAGCCAAGTACCGAAACGAATGCGAAATTGATTAAAGGAAAAAGAAGGACGACTGCGACGGTGACGATTAGACTGCCAAGCTAATTGTAGGGTTTTAATTAGTCCGATTACCACACAAGCGATTGAAAGACTTTCTAGGCAAAACTTGATGATTGCCACAGCAGAGATCAAGCCTGTTTCTAAAGTTGCTAAAAATTCCATACCCAACAGATACCCTCTTATCGGATAAACCAACCCACCATCTAAGGAAGTTTGTCCAATGGCAGTTAGAACAGGTTTCTCGCCTGTTCTAACCTATGGCTGACTTAAGCCGGTCTTCCCTCCACCACCTTATCAATTAAACCGTAGGCGACGGCTTCCTCGGCGGAGAGGAAATAATCGCGGTCCGTGTCTTTTTCGATGCGTTCGATGGTTTGTCCGGTGCGATTAGCCATAATTTCGTTTAATTGCTGGCGAATACGCAGGATTTCCTTAGCTTCAATGTCGATATCCGTCGCTTGCCGGCGCCCGGTTCCGCCCATGGGTTGGTGAATCATAATCCGCGCATGGGGAAGAGCGAGACGCTTACCCGGACTACCAGAAGCCAGTAAAAATGCCCCCATAGAGGCCGCTAATCCCACACAGATAGTCACCACTTCCGCTTTGATGTACTGCATGGTGTCGTAGATGGCCATACCGGCGGTAACGGAACCCCCCGGCGAATTGATATAGAGATAGATGGGTTTAGTGGGGTCTTCCGAGTCCAGATACAGCATTTGGGCCACAAGGGCATTGGCTAACCCGTCGGTGACTTCCTGCCCCAAAAAAAGAATGCGTTCCACCGAAAGACGGCTGTAAATGCTAATCCACTGTTCGTATTGGCTACCCGGCAGACGGTAGGGAACTTTTGGCACACCGATAGGCATAATTGGTAACAACTCCTGCTAATTTGTAATAAATCTTAACTAACTTGGGCGAGGGGTTTCGGTAGTTCCTTGCGACTTTCGAGAACGCGATCGATTAATCCGTAGTCTTTCGCCTGTTGTGGGGTGAGATAAAAGGTGCGATCCATATCTTTCGCTAGTTTTTCGGTGGTTTGACCCGTATTTTTCGAGAAAATCTCTAACATCGTCTGTTTATTGGCGATTACCTCCTTGGCGCGAATCTGGATATCGGTGGCTTGTCCTTGGGCCCCGGTGCGATTTTGGTTGAGAACAATGGTAGCGTGGGGCAAGGAGGCGCGAAAACCCTTGGTTCCCGCAGAAAGAATCATCGCTGCAGTTCCCATGGCCTGTCCGATACAGATAGTATGAACGGGAGGTTTAATGTAGTTGAGGGTGTCACAGATGGCGAAAGCTTCGGTTTCGTAGCCGATCGCGTCACCAGTGTACCAGGATGTGCCGGTAGAGTTGATATAGAAGAAAATCGGTTTTTCGGGATCGTCAAATTGCAGGTAAAGCAGTTGGGCGATAATTAATTCCGTCACGTCCACCCCGACATTGCGCTTGACATCATCGGAGGAAAATAAGGGCAACCCCAGATAGACAATTCTCTCTTTGAGTAGGAGAGATTCCAAGTCCGGTGGTGGTGTCCGATAGGCTGCATCCCCATAATAGGCAGTTTGTACCGCTTTAATCACTGAGTTCATCGAGTTTTTCCGTCATACACAGTATCCTGCTTTTGATTTTAACGTAATCAGGTTGACCGATTGGCAAAAGTGTAGCGGTGGTTTGCCCTCTCCCTGCTTTAACAACTTCTGCTGCTCACCAGTAGTAACAAGCAGATTTCTAGTCGATAATTAGGGCTATTTTCCCCGTCACCGCACCAGTTTCTAGCAATTGATGGGCGCTGATAGCTGCCGCTAAAGGGAAGGTTTGGGAGAGATGAATAGTTAACTTTTTCTCGTCAATTAAACGCGCCCCTTGTCTGAGAATTTCTGTTTGATATTTTTGCGCTTCTGGCAGTCCCATCAAAGCCGGGGTTAACATTAATTCTAAACTAATCCGCAAATTGCGATCGCGCGCTTCCTTCCAGCTGCCCGTAGGTTCCAAAATCGTCACCATATCACCATAAACTCGCACCGCTCGGCAAGTCTGCCCAAAAGTTGCCCCTCCCACCGTATCAAAAGCGACATCTACCCCTTTCCCTGCGGTTTCTTGAAGTATCGCCGCGACAAAATCGGTTTGTTTGTATAAAATCGGGTAATCTGCCCCTAATTGCCGCACTAAACGCTCTTTATCGCTATTTCCCACCGTTGTATAAACTTTAGCCCCCCTCAGTTTCGCCAATTGAATTGCGACATGACCAACACCCCCGGCCCCGCCATGGATAAGGACGCTTTGTCCCGATTGCAGACGAGCGCGATCGTAGAGTGCTTCCCAAGCGGTGATTAAAACCAAAGGTACAGCGGCCGCCTCGGCAAAAGAAAGAGATTTCGGCTTGTGAGCCAGATAATCCGCCTCGATCAGGGCATATTCGGCATAATTTCCCGTGCCAGCCCTGCCCAGTCCGCCGCTACAAAAGTACACTTCATCCCCGGGACGAAAATCCTGCACCGCAGCCCCAACGGCCTCGACAATTCCCGCCCCGTCACAGCCCAAAATGGCTGGCATTTGCTCGGGATAAAAAGTGCCGCGTTTACGAATTTTTGTATCAATAGGGTTGACACCAGCCGCTTTTAATGCCACTAAAACCTGATGCGGTTGACTAATTTCTGGGGTGGGGACTTCCTGAAGCTGCAGGACATCCACGGCAGTCATGAGGATAGCTTTCATTCTATCTAGGGTTTGCTGAAAAAGGTTTTCCTGAGGGCAGGGATCCCCCCGCCTACCGGCACCCCCCTTATCAAGGGGGGCAGGGGGGATCCCGCCTACCGGCACCCCCCTTATCAAGGGGGGCAGGGGGGATCAGCACCCCTTATCAAGG
>NZ_JADEXY010000113.1 GCF_015206885.1 Microcystis aeruginosa LEGE 91341
CATAAATCCGAAAACAAACGATAGAAACAATAATGGGAGGGACTTTCAGTTAATTATTTATTAGTAGTTGATAATCTTCAAAAATGTTGCTGTACAAGGATCGACTTAAGACTTTTGCAAGAGGTCTTATCCTCATAATTGGTATCCTAATGTTACCAACACAACATCTTCTAGTTGAGCTATTGTTTCAGTCCTAAGTAGTCCTAACCGCTGAATTAAACGGGTCTTATCTAGCACTCTAATTTGAAAACAAAGTGCGACTGAATCCTGCGATAACCCGCCATCTCCCTGTCTAATCAACATACAGATTGGTAATGAAGCACGGCGTTGGTTTGTCGTTAGGGGAATAGCAATGGTTGTTGTGGAAAATTGAGAAACAATATCATTTTGGAAAATAATGATAGGACGAATACCTGCCTGCTCAGAACCTTGAGCAGGATTGAGGTTTGCTAACCAAACTTCCCCGCGTTTAAGCTGTTCAGTCATTGATGCTCTTCTTGAGCAAGCATCACCGCGTAATCATCCATTCCAGCTTCGGCAAAGATACGGTCTTCCTCGGCGAAATCAGTCGCAAGGGAAACAAGTTGACTAGGATCGAGAATGATCCGGCGGCGTTTATCTTGGAACTTGAGAAAGGCAATGAAGTCAGCAACTTGCTGAAGTTGATCATTAGTTAGTTGGTCAAGGTCTTGCTTAAGAGCTTGGCGAGTGACTGGCATAGCAGCAAGTTAGAAGATTGTAAGCTTTTAATTTATTTTACCTTTTTCGTCCCTGAAACTGAACCTCTCTATTTTAACTTAAGCGATCGCATTTTCAGAAATTCATAGTTCTAGAGCAGCCCAAGCCAAAAAAGCCAAACATCTTCAACTTTTGATAACTGCTCTGAGTCCAGTTCACCTAATACCAATCGATTTTAGTTTTGATCTCCCCTGCCCCCCTTGATAAGGTAGGGCTGTTTCATTCTCCCATCAGAATATCAAAAGTAAAAGCGATCACTATCAGGTAAAATGAGGAGTGACCGCCAACTTTTTAAAGATATGTTGAGCTTAATAGAAAAACTGAAACAAGTCAAGGACTTTCGGAAAGATAAAGGAAAAAGACACCCTTTATGGATAGTATTAGTAGTAAGAATACTGGGAACAATGCTAGGATACTCAGGTTATAGAGAACTAGGAGAGTTTGCTAAAAATAACTTGCCCTGAGCCAAGTCGAAGGGTCGGCACAGGCTCAGTCAAGAATTTAACATAATTCCAGAAAGAGTCCCATCCTATTCAACAATTAGAAGGGTAATGATGGGAGTTGACTGGCAGAGTTTGTTAAAAATGTTTAATGAATGGGCATTAGAAGAATATGGACAAAGAGATGATATAAATTGGCTAGGCATAGATGGAAAAAGTCTCAAAAACACCCTAAATAATCCTAACAATGAACAACAAAATTTTATTATGTTTGTCTCATTGTTTAGTCAAGAAAGTGGATTAGTATTACACATAAAAAGAATCGAAAACAAAAAAGGGTCTGAAATCGACGAAGGTCAATCTATAATTGAAGATTGCACTCTCCAAAATAAAGTTTTTACTGGGGATGCTTTACACTGTCAGAAAAAAACAATCAGCTTAATAGCCAAGAGTAAAAACGATTATGTTATCACCGTTAAAGGAAATCAGAAAAATCTTTATCAGCGAATACAAGACCTGAGTAATTCCTCAAAGGCAAAAAGTTGCTTTCTTGAACAAGATAATAGTCATGGACGAAAAATATCAAGAAAAATAGAATTTTTTAAAGTGAGGAAAAATGAAAGACAAGGGTTTGAAAATCTGCGAAGAGTTATTAAAGTAGAAAGAAGGGGTAGTCGCGGGGATAAAACCTATGAAGAAACAGCTTACTATATCAGTGGTCACTGAGCCTGTCGAAGTGTAGCCTAACCGAATCCGCCCAAGTATTTGCTAAAATTATTCGAGGACATTGGAAAATAGAAAATCAGTTACATTGGGTAAAAGATGTAATTTTTGAGGAAGATAAAAGCCAGATAAGTGATTTTCAAGCGGCCAGCAATTGGTCAATTCTCACAACTATAGGATTGAATCTTTTCAGAGGTTTGGGTTTTCTCTCAATAACAGAGGGACAGAGGTGGTTAGCTAAACGTTGGGAAAAACTGATAGTTTTATCGACGTAAAAAGCAGAAAAATTAGCTAAATTAACAGAATGTACTCTCAGACAATTTGAAGAGAGATAGGCTTTTCGTGGGCTTGGGAACAAGCTTTATCAATCTATTCATAATAAATATTGGCAGAAGATTAAAGATTAGTTATTGTGACTAACTCTTTTGGTTAGAAAAAGATAAACTTGAGAATCTTCGGTCAAATTTATTGACTCAAAATCAGCTATACTTAATTTAAATGAAACAGCCCTAGGGGGCAGGGGGGATCGAACCCAAAATCCATTTTTAATTTAATTATAACCAGCTACTTAGAAGTTAATTGAATGAAAAGAGCTTCTACGGTATAGTGAAAGTTAACGTTACTGTTGGAAAAAATCTAATCCCATGAATCGTCGTGAATTTGTTGCCCTCGTTGGTGTTGGCGGAGCCATGGCCTGCGCCCCAGAAATACTAGGGACGGCTACCGACCAAGAGATGACCCCGGCCCAAGCGGCGGATGGCTTTGTGAAAGTGACGGGCATTACCCTCAAAGAATTGGAAGCCAAAGGCAGTTTTCTGGATAAAAAATCCCCGGTCGGCTCCTTGCTCCTAATCTGGGAGAAAAATACGAAAAAGATCAGTGCAGTAAACCCGACTTGTACCCATGAAGGCTGTACGGTGAAATGGAATACTGGCGCACAGATTTTAGCTTGTCCCTGCCATCCAGGAAAATTTACCGCCACTGGGGTCGTCACGAATAAACCCCCAAAACGCAATCTAACCACCTATCAAGTCAAGGTCGAAAAAGACGTTATTTTCGTGAAAAAAGCTTAACGGGGTTGATGGAATACCATGCCTTTGGTGACACGGGTAGAATTAGTGACTCTCTACTCGCACTTAGAAATTAATTAAATGGCATCGATACCAAATTAGGTTACACTTCATCTTGAGAAAAGCTGTCACCAGAGATGGTATATTTTGGCCATAGTATAGCTCGCTAGTTTAGATTTGTTCAATTGGAGAAATAAGATTAGATAAAATTTCGTTCCATTTTAATTTATGAATAGTTTGTAATTCCGAATCTATTTCAATTAGAGGGGAATAGCTATTGACAAATTCTTCTGGAGATGATATCAGTCTCAGATAATATTTAATTGTCGGTATAATACCATTGGTGATTATTTGACAACCATGGTTGTTTTTGATAGTTTGAATCTCGGACATGATTAACTCCACTTCTGTGGGTTTAACATCAAACGATGATAGGATATAATATCTTCTCGGATTAAATTTAATAATTTTATCTTTGGCAATTCGGAGAATTTGTAAATCAATGTACTTACCATGCTTAATTTCAATAACTTCTACTAATTGTTTATTTTTATCAAAAATCTCAATATCTCCTGCACTACCAGAAGTTAGATCAGAAGCTGTGTGACTGCCTAGGGCTTTTAAGGTAAGGATACTCTAGAATTGGTTTCAAAAATATGTTTCTTAATGGCAATAGCCAACTCTTGAATCATGGGAATACAAACCGAATTACCCACCTGTTTATAAGACTCAGCTAAGTTAGGATGAATTTGAAAACTATCGGGAAACTTCATCAGTCGATAGCATTCTTGGATAGTTAATTTACGCACCTGATCTTGTTCAGGTATATAAATAAAAAAACGTCCAGATGTTTCCTGAGATGGTATAGTAGGATGTACTCCATCGATCGAATAAATTCGGTTAGGTTGATGATGAACCCAGGATAAATGTTCTGTATTTGGTCTGATACCTTTTTTCCAGATAGTTTTATTGCGATACCCGACAAAAATTAATCCTGATGGTTGTAAGGTAGGATTATCAATGAGAGTATATTCTTTTTTATCTAAGTATTCAAAATTGCCTTGAGGAGACAGAAAATCGCGTAACTTAGGTATTGGTGAAGTATATTTTAATGAGTTGAAATTAAATTTTTTATTTTGGGTAGCAATAATAATAATTCTTTCTCGATTTTGCGGCACACCAAAATCCTTGGCATTTAAGAGCTTATAATCAACTAAATAACCCAGTTCTTCCAAAGAACGCAAAATAATATCTAAGTTTTTGCCTTTGTCAAGGTGAATTAGGTGTTTAACATTTTCCAGAAGAATTATTTTCGGCTTTTTTAATTCGACTATTTCGCAGATGGGAAAAAATAGAGTTCCCCTTGTATCTCTAAATCCGGCTCGTTTTCCAGAAATGCTAAAGGGTTGACAGGGAAATCCTGCTGTCAACACTTCAAAATCAGGCAGGTCATGGATAGCAATTTTCCTAATATCTTGATCGGGAATTTCTTGAAAATTATTGAAATATACTTTTCGACAGTTTTCGTCTATTTCACAAGAATATACACAGTCATAACCAACGCTCTCGAAAGCTAATCTAAATCCTCCAATACCAGCAAAAAGATCGATAAATCTGAGTTTTTCGTTTGTCATTGCCAAATTATGACACCAAAGAAATTAATCAATGGGTGCGTTAACAAAGCGTAACGCACCCCAAAGAAATTACACCGAAGTTAAGGTTTTCTCCGCGCTAATTTGCGCTTCGGGACTATCCGCTTCCGAGGGAGGGACCACTTGCCAGAATTGACCGAGATAGCTATCCCAATTAGCTAAAATTAACTTACCTTTGGGGCTATTAGTGCGTTCTACATGGGCCTCAATTAAAGATTTTAACTGTTCCGCACCGGCAGCCGTGCCAACCCGTTGAATCTTGACAATTTCGGGGTTGAGTTTCTCCGGTAGGGACGGATCAAGGATATAAGCTAATCCCCCCGTCATCCCGGCGCCGACGTTGCGACCGACGGAACCAAGCACGACAATTACCCCCCCGGTCATATATTCACAGAGGTGATCCCCGGCCCCTTCGATAACTGCTTTCGCGGTGGAATTGCGAACAGCAAAACGTTCACCAGCGCGACCATTTGCGTATAATACCCCACCGGTGGCCCCGTAGAGACAGGTATTACCGATAATAGCGTTATCTTCGGGCTGATAATTGGCGTTTTGGGGCGGTAAGATGACAATTTCGCCACCATAGATGCCTTTACCCACATAATCGTTAGCTTCTCCCTCTAAATGGAGATTGACACCGGGTAAATTAAATGCTCCGAAACTTTGACCCGCCGCACCCTGGAAATTGAGCTTAATTTCGCCTTCAAAGCCGTCATTACCGTATTTTTGGGCAATTACCCCCGCAATTCTCGCCCCCACGGAGCGATCGGTATTGACAATCCTGTAGGTTTTGCTGACGGTTCCCTGTTGCTCGATCGCCTGTTTAATCTCGCTATCTGCTAGAATCTCGTCATCGAGAACAGCACCGTTACTATGTACTTCCTCGTGCTGCAACCAAGAGCGATCGCTGCGGCCATCGGGTAAATTCAACAAACAATCGAGATTGAGGGATTCTGTCTTAGTTAAACGAGCATCGGAGCGTACTTTTAACAGATCCGACCGGCCAATCACCTCATTTAAACTGTGATAGCCTAATTTCGCCAATAATTGCCGCGTTTCCTCAGCCACCAAAGTGAAGAAATTGACCACATGAGCGGGAATTCCGGGAAAACGAGCGCGCAGACGTTCCTGCTGGGTAGCGACTCCCACAGGACAATTATTCGTGTGACAGACGCGGGCCATGATGCACCCCTCGGCAATCATGGAAATGGAACCAAAACCGAATTCTTCCGCACCCATGAGAGCAGCCATGAGGATATCCCAACCGGTTTTTAGTCCCCCATCTGCACGCAAAATCACCCGATGACGCAGTTGATTTTCCATTAACATCCGATGCACTTCCGTTACTCCCAATTCCCAGGGACTACCCGCGTGTTTAATCGAACTTAGGGGTGATGCACCTGTACCACCATCGTGGCCAGAAATCTGGATAATATCAGCGTTAGCTTTGGCAACTCCGGCCGCAATTGTACCGATACCGATCTCGGCCACTAATTTGACGGAAACTTTGGCCCGGGGGTTAATTTGGTGTAAATCGTAGATTAATTGCGCTAAATCTTCGATCGAGTAGATATCGTGGTGAGGAGGGGGAGAAATCAAGGTAACACCCGGTTTAGATCGCCGTAACATGGCAATATAGGGACTGACTTTTTTCCCGGGTAATTGACCTCCTTCTCCCGGTTTTGCTCCTTGGGCCATTTTAATCTCTAGCTGTTTTCCACTCATTAAGTATTCGGGAGTGACTCCAAAACGTCCCGAAGCTATCTGTTTAATGGCAGAATTGGCTGTATCCCCGTTTTTTAAGCCGTTTAGATGGGGCATGGTCACGGAATGTCCTTCTTCATCCACATCGCTTAAGCTGGTGTAGCGGATCGGATCTTCTCCCCCTTCTCCGGAATTGGACTTACCTCCGATGCGATTCATGGCGATCGCTAGGGTTTCGTGTGCTTCCCGGCCCAAGGCACCGAGGGACATTCCCCCTGTGCAGAAGCGTTGCAGGATACTTTCGATCGATTCTACTGCTTCGATGGCAATTGAGGCTCGATCGCTGTTAAATTCTAATAGATCTCGTAAAGCAGTAACGGGTCTTTGCTGCAAGATTTGACGATAGGTTTCGTAATGGTCATATCCCTGTCCGTTGGAGTGAGCGGCCACTGCTTTATGGAGTGCTTTCGCCATTTCCGGGGAATTCATGTGGTATTCTCCCCCCGGACGGTAGTTGACAAAACCGTAGTTTTCTAGTTTTTTAGCGGTAAGATTGGGGAAAGCTTTACTGTGGAATGCGATCGCTTCTTGGGCCACTTCAGCGATGCTTAAACCCCCGACGCGACTGGTAGTACCGTTAAAAGCTAGTTTAACTAAATCTGCGGACAATCCGATCGCCTCGAAAATTTGCGCTCCATGGTAGGAAGATAGGAGAGAAATACCCATTTTCGAGAGGATTTTCAGTAATCCTGCTTCTACGGATTTGCGGTAATTAATTAGGGCTTTTTCGAGGCTAATAGCTTCTAATTTGCCGTTTTCCATCAATTTCTGGGTTTTTGGCTCGATCCACCACTGGGCGATCGTTGCTAACGCAAGATAGGGACAAACTGCGGAAGCACCATAACCAATTAGACAAGCGAAGTGATGGGTACTCCAACATTGGGCCGTATCGATCACAATCGAAGCTTTTAAACGCAAGTGTGAGCGAATCAGGTGATGATGGACGGCACCAACAGCTAATAAAGGGGGAATATAGCTAGTTTTTTCGTCAATAGGATTAATTCTGTCACTGAGAATTAAAATTTCCGCTCCCGATGCTACTTTCTTGGCGGCCTCAGCGCATAAATTAGCGATCGCAGTTTCTAATCCCCCGGGTCCGGTGGTCAGATCATAAAGGGTAGAAAGTTCGGCTGTTTTGTAGCTAGAGGTTTTAACTTTGGCTAATTCCGCATTATTGAGCAGGGGAGAGTCTAATTTCAGTAAATGTGCGTCATCAATCCCCAATTTAAGGATATTACCCCGTCGTCCCAGATACATAGTCAAGGACATGACTAAACTTTCGCGTAAAGGATCGATGGGAGGGTTAGTAACTTGGGCAAAACGTTGTTTAAAGTAATCGTAGAGAAGATGGGGTTTACTGGAGAGGACTGCTAGGGGAGTGTCATCACCCATACAGAAAGTCGGTTCTTTTCCCTGTTCTGCCATGGGAACGATAATCAGATCCACATCTTCGGATGTATAACCGAAAGCGGTTTGCAGGGGAAGGAGATGACTGGGAGCGGGAATATCTATCGCTGTTTCTTTGTCAATAAAGGTGCGTTGGGATTTCACCCATTCACCGTAGGGATTAGCTCGGGCAATTTCCTGTTTAATCGGCCAATTACGCTTAATTTCGCCTTTTTCTAGGTCAACTGCGATCATTTGACCGGGGCCGAGACGACCTTTTTCCATAATGGTGGTTTCATCGAGGGGAATAGTTCCCGCTTCCGAGGAAACGACGATATAACCGTTGTTAGTAATGCTATAGCGGGCCGGTCGCAAACCGTTGCGATCCAAACAAGCGCCGACGATTCCCCCGTCACTGAATACCAGTAAAGCTGGACCGTCCCAGGGTTCCTGTAAACCGCTATAGTATTCGTAGAAGTCGATAATTTCGGGATAATCCTGTAAATCCGGCTGATTATTGTAGGCCTCCGGCACTAGGATCATAGCCGCTTCTAGGGGACTGCGACCAGTTCTCACCAATAATTCTAGGGCGCTATCGAGGTTATAGGAGTCGCTGTTAGCGGGGTTAACAATGGGGGTCAGGGATTGTAATTCTTCGTGGGTCCAACCTTGGGTTTCTAAAGCGGGTTCCCGGGCCGACATCCAGTTAATATTGCCCAAAAGGGTGTTAATTTCGCCGTTATGACCTAATAAGCGCATCGGTTGAGCGAGGGGCCATTTCGGTTGGGTATTGGTGCTAAAACGTCGGTGATAAATAGCAAATTGACTGCTATAGGCGGGATTTTGCAGGTCTAGATAAAATTCTCGCAGGATTTCGCCCCTTACCATGCCTTTATAGACAAGGGTGCGACAGGAAAAGGAACAGAAATAGAAATCATCGGCCAGTTGCTTACCGACTTCAGAACGGGCAATATAGAGTAGGCGATCGAATTGAGAACCGGCTAAATCGGGGGAAGTAACCAGAATTTGCTCGACGTAGGGTTGATTTTCCCTTGCTTGTCTTCCGAGGACTTCGGGACGGACGGGAACAGCACGCCAACCTAAAATCTTAATATTATATTTATTGACAATTTCCTCAATATGTGCTTTAGCGTCGGCTCGTTCTTTGTCCGCTTGGGGAAGAAAGACCATACCCACCCCTAGTCGCTCAGATTCTGGCATATTTAAGCCATTTTCGACGAACCAAGGAGCGAGGACATCTCTGGGGATAGCGGTCATCATACCGGAACCGTCACCGGAATCCTGATCGGCGCTGCAGCCTCCCCGGTGTTCCAAACAACCTAAGGCTAAAAGTGCCTGTTCAATCAGTTGATGGCTACCAGAACCGCGCACATCGGCAATAAAACCGACTCCGCAAGCGTCCCGTTCTTCTACGAGCCATGGGGGACCCCAATAGGGATCGATTTGGTGGATATTGTCGGTTTTTAGGTTATTTTGTTGCGCCATAGAAGTTATCCTTAGGGTCGTTGTCTAGAAGGGTGAGATAGCTGGTCTGCTGAAAGGGTCAATCTAGAATAGAATTTTTTTTGATCTTGCCGTTTCGATTGTCGCTGATTTTTCCTAATTTTTGCCTGTTGCCATCTTTATCTTGGCCGGTCTGAGGAATCACAGGTGATCTACCATGATATAGTAGCTCTCAGGAATTGTCATCGAAAATCCCGTAGACAGGATGGGGGCGAAACATCCTGTTAGGTGCTTATTTTGGCAGAATATTGTCGTATTATAAGTATTATTGGAGCAATGGGGTCAAATTCAGCACAAGACTTTAGCTAAAGAGGCAGGTAAATCGGCTAATTTTTCCACCACTGTCACCCCAGCTTCTTGAAAATGACGTAAGCTATCTTTTCTGGTATTCTTAGCGGCAACAGAGTAGGAAAGTTGGTTAGAAATAATTGTTTCTGTATCGCCGAAATTGGTTTCAATCGCTGCATTTAACCCCACAAGATAGGCAATCACTGGTTTTTCGATCGCCGAGGCAATATATTTGGCTGCCTCGATTTCGGCCTTTCCTCCCACCTGACTGACGAGGAGAATTGCCTCGGTATTGTCATCTTCCTCGAAAACCTGCAACCATTGGGACAAATTGGAGCCAATAATGCCATCAGTCCCCAAATTTACCGCCATAGATTCACCATAACCGGCTGCCGTTAAAGTTTTTGCCACTTCATCCCCTATGCGATCGCCACGGGTGATCAGACCAATTGTCCCCAATTGATAAAAACTGGGTTCACAAATACCCAACCAAAGATAATTGGGAATAATTACACCCTGGCTGCCGGGTCCGAGAATTAATGTCCCGGTGGTACTAGCTATCTTTAATAATTCCACCAGATCCAAGGGAGGAACTCCGGGGGTAACGATAATTAATTGGGGAATGGCTGATGCGATCGCTTCTAAGGCCGCATCTAGGACTTGATTGGGGGGAACTAAAATTAAACTGGTCTTGATTTCCCCTGCTTCAGCAACGGCCTCGGCCACTAGATCAAACACTGGTATCTCTGCGATTATCTCACCACCTTGGCCACTAGCCACCCCCGCTACTAAACAGGTTCCCTGGGTTTTCAATCTTGCCGCATAATATTTGCCTAGGGGTCGATCGATCCCTTGCATAATTATCTGATCTTTATCTGTCCATTTCATATATTAAGTGTTGGGGTTAGGTGTTGGGGTGTTGGGGTGTTAGGGTGTTGGGGTGTTGGGGTATCAGTTGAAATTCCCCCATCTCCCCATTCTCCCATTCCCCTGCTAGGCTAATTTAATGGCTGCAGTGACCACCTCTTCTAAAGACTCTAACCAATGAAAGTTAACATCAGCTAAACTCTGACTAAGATCGATCGCTTGGTTGTCAGCTAGGACGCGAAAAATTATTTGTGGTAGGGTGGGATTGAGAAAAGATCGAGGTTGCAAGGTTTGTCTTTCCTGTCGGGTGGCCCGGATCGTTCGTTCGCCGCTGCCCCGGCTGGGTGATAATGGGCTATAACTGCGGTAGTAATTGCTAATAGTCTCGATCGCTTTTTGGCCAAAGTCGGGATAGCTGATAATATCAACGATAACCACTTTTAAATCGGCCAATAGTTGGAATTGTTGCAGACCGGCCTCTATTTGCTCGTTTAATTGCTCTAATTCTAGTCTTTCCTCCAGTATAAGCCAGGCCGCCAGTTTTGCTCCCTTGCTGGCTAAGGCATCCCAGACAGTGGACATCAAACCCTTGCCATTACTGATCACGGCTATTTGGCCAGTTTGATCAATTATCGACCAAGGGGATTGTAATTGGGGTGGGGTCAAGGCCAGAAGATCGAGATGTCTAGCTAAAGCGGCATCATTAACACTTATTTTGCCATCTAGGGCCATCACTTCCCCAGTTTCGTTGATACCCAGGGGATTAATCTCGATAATATCGAGATCTTTGCTGACAAAGAGACTATACATTTTTTCGAGAATTTGACTGATAGACTCGATCAAAGACCCTCTTAAACCCATAGATACGGCTAATTGCCGACAGAGATAGGGGGAAAATCTCTCTTCAATGACCACTTTTTGCATGGTTGCCAGTAAACTGTCCACATCCATCCCCCCTTGACTTGCACCCAGTAAAACCGGTCTTTGCAGATGATAATCGAGTAAAATCGCTAAAAATATCTCTTGTTGCGGATTGTAACGGGCTTCTGCTAAGATTACCTCTGGATATTCTCCGGCGATCGGTAAATGAAAGATAGCATGGGCAGCAGCGATCGCATCGATGGTATTAGCGACAAATTTCACCCCTCCTGCTTTTCCCCGTCCTCCCGCTCGTACCTGGGACTTCAGCACGATGGGGTAGGGAATGTTTAATCTTTTTAGTCCCCCCGGTTCGTGGATTGGTTGGGAAGGTAAAATGGGGATACCTACCTGAGCAAATATTTCCTTGGCTTGGTATTCGAGTAAATCCATAATTGATTAATTGATAAAGTGGCGATTCTCTCTTTGCTCGTTTCGGTAGCTTGGGGACCATGAAGATTATTTTAGCAACAGCATCCGGTTCGCGGGTGATCAGGGAGAATATTTTTGGCTTACTTGATCGCAAAACTTAAAGTTAATTGTGTCATTATGGGGTTAGAGGCGAGACTTTTTGAGCTATCCACCTCTGGGAGTCTAGCAATCTTTCACTCTCTCTATCTCTATCTTTAGTAGGCTTTACTACATTTAAACTGAGCATTGAGTTAGTGCGAATGCACCACTTCCCACACCCCACTTCATAATTCATAATTCATAATTTCCCTCTCCCCACACCCCACACCCTCAGTTTTTTGTCATAGTTGTTACATTTTTTCACATATTTTAATTCGATCGGGTGATTTTTTTTTGATAGGATTGAACCTATAATTCTCCCATAAATAGTTATTGTTCCCCATTAACCGTGCCAAACTAAGAACTGCGGACAAATCAAGAGTTTTGGCGTTTCAATAGACCAAATAAACTAATAACCAGCAATTAGTAGAAAATATCGGCTATTTTTTGCTAAAATTCTCCTTTTTCCCGCATTTTCTTGCTTGGAAACAAACTTTTTTCCGCTTTCGTCTCTATCTTTAATTCGCTCCCACTAGGAAACTCAAGGGTAAGATGCTAAATTTTCAAAAGCAGGGTCGTCATCATCCCCTGACCCTATTCACAATGCTTTTAAGTGCTTCTTTCGTTGTGGTCTCCCTTTCCTTGACTCCTGCGATCGCACGTCAATTCGCCCCAATTAACCCGATTAAACCGATTGCTTTGGGAAATGATCGATTAATTCCTGCCGGCACAGATATCCCTGTAAAATACGAGCAAGGGGAAAAAATTCTTTTAACCAAACAAGAAACTTTTTCTCTATCACTGACCGTCACCGATAATATCAAAAATTCCGAAGGACAGACAATTATTCCCGATGGTAGTCAGATTATCGGAGAAATTAAACCCGATGGTCAAGGTTCGCGTTTTCTATCCCAAAAAATCTTTTTAAAAACCCGTCAACCCCAAGAAAAATCTATTGATGCTATTTCGGCAGTTTTCACTCGTCTAGAAAGGCTAATTAAGGGAGTTAACCCCGATAAAATTATTCAGGGTGCAGTATTAGGAAAATCCGCCGCTTCTGTCCTCGCTTCCTTTACTTCTGACCAACCAGTTAGCGAGGGATTATTACGAGGAGGAGGATTAGAAGTATTAGCCGGTTGGTTATTACGAGGAGAATCGGTGGAATTATTGTCAATTAACCCCAAGGAAGAGTTAAAACTAACCCTTCGTTCTGATTTTACTGGTCAGTAAGCTTTAAAAAATCAGGTGTGTTAGTTATTAATCTAACACACCAGCTATCGAGACTAAGCGGCGTTTTGCCGATACCATTCAATGGTTTTTCGCAAACCTTCTTTAAATTCCATTTGAGCAACAAAACCGAATTTTTCCTGAGCGCGGGTTGTATCTAAACAGCGTCGCGGTTGACCATTCGGTTTATCTATTTCCCAAACAATTTCGCCATCAAAACCCATTAAATCACAGATTAATTCCACTAAATCTTTGATAGAAATCTCATAATTTGTACCAAGATTAACCGGGTCTGATTCATTATAGAATTGACTGGCCATGACAATGCCTCGCGCTGCATCGGTGGAGTAGAGAAACTCCCGGGTTGGACTACCATCTCCCCAGACAGGAAGTTGTTTGTCCCCCCGTTGTTGTGCCTCATAAACCTTGCGAATTAAAGCAGGAATTACATGGGAACTACCCGGATCAAAATTATCCTCTGGTCCGTATAAATTCACTGGTAAAAGATAGATTCCGTTGAAACCATACTGCAAACGATAGGACTCTAATTGTACCAATAAAGCCTTTTTAGCGATACCGTATGGAGCATTGGTTTCTTCGGGATATCCTGACCATAAATCGTCTTCATGGAAAGGTACTGGAGTAAATTTTGGATAGGCACAAATTGTCCCTACACAGACAAATTTTTGCACTCCTGCTAGATAGGCAGCGTGAATTAATTGGGTTCCCATCATCAAATTATCATAGAATAATTCGGCAGGTTTTTCCCGATTAAGACCGATACCTCCCACATGGGCCGCCAAATGGATAATTAAATCTTCTTCGTCGGCTAAACGTTGACAGTTTTCCCAAACTCTTAAATCACAATCTTTAGACCGAGGAATTGTAATTTTTTCGGGATTTGCCCCCGCTGCAATTAATTGATTAACTACTTGCCGACCTAAAAATCCGGCCCCCCCGGTGACGACGATTCTTTGTTCGCTTAAATTCAGCATATTTTTACCTCTTTAATCCACAGTTGTCATCGAACGATTGCGAAGATAAGCCAAATCTTTTAATAACTGTTGGCTATCACCACCGTTATTAAGATTAATCCCCAAAGCCGCTAAATCCGCATCTACCATTAATTTTACCAGTCCCTCGAACGTCACCG
>NZ_JADEXY010000114.1 GCF_015206885.1 Microcystis aeruginosa LEGE 91341
CCCCTGCCCCCCTTGATAAGGTGGGTGCCGATCCCCCCTGCCCCCCTTGATAAGGGGGGATACCCCTTAATAAGGGAGGTATCTGACAATTTTTAACACCCACCTACTTACTAAGGCAATACTCGCCTAGAAAATGATCACTTTCGCCGCTTATATTGCTTTTGGCTGGTTATGGGGTCAGTTCTCAGGTATAATCTCTCTGTTTCTATACTAAGCAAATATTCCGCCTCTAGAAGTTAATTTTTGCTACGATTTATGGCGGTTATCTTCATAGTGAGGTGGTAAGTTTTCGTTTTCGTTGGTCGGTGGTCGATACTAGAAAAGCTAGGTTTATCGGTGAAAAATTATCGATAAGCTTCCCTGTCTTATGCCTTTGATATTATTAAAATAATGGCGGACATTGGCTAGATAAATGATCTTTTTTGAGCTATATTAAAGGTGCATAGAGTGATTAGTAACTACAGTATTAAGTTTTATGAAGGGAGGGAATGCTCCAGAATCGCGACTATAATGATTAAACAGATCATTCCTGTGTCGGCGAGAGCGAGAAAATATGTCTGCCACTGAATACGAAGCAATTATCGGTTTAGAAACCCACTGTCAACTGAACACCAGAAGCAAGATATTTTGTTCCTGTCCTACCAACTTCGATAGTCCCCCCAATACTAACGTCTGTCCCGTCTGTTTGGGTTATCCGGGGGTATTACCCGTCCTTAACCAAGAAGTCCTGGCCAGTGCCGTTAAACTGGGATTAGCTATCGATGGTAAAATTACATCTCATAGCAAATTCGATCGCAAACAGTATTTTTATCCCGACCTGCCGAAAAATTATCAAATTTCCCAGTATGATCTCCCTATTGTCGAACAGGGTCAACTAGAAATCGAGATCGTCGATAAAAAAACTAAGGAAGTTAGCCGCAAAATTATCGGCATTACCCGTCTGCACATGGAAGAAGACGCGGGAAAACTGGTTCATGCTGGCAGCGAACGTCTCTCCGGTTCCACCCATTCCCTCGTGGATTTTAATCGTACAGGTGTACCATTATTGGAAATTGTCTCAGAACCGGATTTACGCACCGGCACCGAAGCGGCGGAATATGCCCAAGAATTACGGCGTTTAGTGCGTTATCTCGGCATCAGTGACGGCAATATGCAGGAAGGTTCCCTGCGCTGCGATGTCAATATTTCCGTTCGCAAAAAAGGCGCTAAAAAGTTCGGGACTAAGGTAGAAATCAAAAATATGAACTCCTTTAGTGCTATCCAAAAAGCCATAGAATACGAGATCGATCGACAAATTGAAGCGATCGAAAATGGTGAGCCAATCGTACAGGAAACCCGTCTTTGGGAAGAGGCTACTCAACGGACGATTAGTATGCGGAAAAAAGAAGGTTCTAGCGATTATCGCTATTTTCCTGAACCGGACTTACCCCCCCTAGAAGTTTCCCCCGAACAGTTAAAAGCTTGGGCGGAAGAATTACCAGAATTACCCGCTCGTAAACGTCGTCGTTATGAAGAAGAATTTGGTCTTTCCCCCTACGATGCCAGGGTTTTAACCGATGATCGCACCGTGGCCGAATATTTTGAAACTGCGGTAATTGCGGGGGCAAATGCGAAATTAGTCGCTAACTGGATCAGTCAAGATATCGCCGCTTACTTGAATAATAATAAGCTGACGATCACGGAAATTGCCCTGCAAGCGTCAGACTTGGCGGAATTAGTTAAACTGATTGAAACGGGAACAATTAGTGGCAAAATTGCTAAGGAAATTTTACCAGAACTTCTCACCGAAGGCGGTTCACCCAAAGCGCTAGTGGAAAAGAAAGGATTAATACAAATTTCTGACACTTCTGCGATTGAAAAACTGATCGAGGAAATTATCGCCTCCCATCCAAGCGAGTTAGAAAAATTCCGGGCGGGTAAAACCAATCTTAAGGGATTTTTTGTCGGTCAAGTCATGAAAAAAAGCGGCGGTAAGGCCGATCCTAAATTAACTAGCCAAATCTTAGATCAAAAACTTTCTGGTTAGTTATATTCAGTGATCAGTAATCAGTGTAAATTATGAATTATGAATTATGAATTATGAATTATGAATTATGAATTTGGGAGGGTCGAAAATATAGCGGTTCTCACACCTGTGTGGCACAGTTAAACCTTTGCTGATTAAGCTTTTCAACATCGATAATGTACCTCTTGCGAACAGGAAACGCTATAAATAAAAACACTCTCCTGTCTCCTGTCTCCTGTCTCCTGTCTCCTATCTCCTATCTCCTATCTCCTGACAGCTAAAATAACCGATAACTGAAAATGCCAAATTCCCCAACAAACTTGCAATTAAAGCCTAATAGCCCAAAAATTCTCGCTGTTGTCAATGGTAAAGGTGGTGTGGGTAAAACCACCACTGCGGTTAATTTAGCGGCAATTTGGGGACAGAATCAGCGTGTTTTGCTGGTGGATGCGGATCCGCAGGGTTCCTCCACTTGGTGGGTAGAAAGAAATCAAGCGGGTATGGTATTTGATTTAGCCAAGCAAATTAATACAGAGAAATTAGGAGAATTGCGTCAAATTATCGAGTACGATCTGATCGTGATTGACACACCACCGGCTTTGCGTTCCGAATTACTTACCGCAGTCATAGCAGAATCAGATTATTTAATTTTACCGACTCCCCCCGCACCGATGGATTTAATGGCTTTAATTGACACGGTACGCACGGCAGTTAAACCCCTAGGAATTGCCTATCGGGTTTTATTAACAAAAGTGGATTCCCGTAGTCTTAAGGAAACTTTAGAAGCACAAAATACTTTATTAGAATTAGGTATTCCCGCCTGTCATGCTTTTGTCAGAAATTATAAGGCCCACGAAAAAGCCGTTTTAGACGGGGTAGCTATTACCAATTGGCGCGGTAAAAATGCTCAAGAAGCCAGCGCCGATTATCGTCGTGTGGCCGAAGAATTAGAAAGGGATTGGTAGATTTATGAACAGGTTTTCTAAGGACAATATTTTTGTAGTAAAGAAATCACTAAATCTAGACCATCGGGCTGAACTTGAATAGTATAGGCTTCGGCTTCAATTTGTCTGCTAAAACCCTGATAATTCATAAAAAATCTTCTGGTCATTGCCGGTGGTTCTATACCTAAATTAAGAGCTTTAACTGTTTTGCCTCCATGACAAAGTTGAGCGGCATGGACAGCTTCATGAATTAATGTTGGTCGGGCAATACCTAAGTCAAAAACTAGGGGATGAATCCAAATAATTCTAGTTTTACTATCAAATAAACCGTAGGCTCCTCGCACTGGTGGTGGGGCAAGTTTGACGATAAAATTGTGTTTTTCTAGAGCTTTTTGCAGCAGTGAAAAATCAGAATTCGCCGCCGCTAAACTTTCCCCTGCAGCTAGTTGCATCCCTAGAAAAACAGCAGCGATTGTGTAATAAATGCCCATCGGGTGATAGTTCCTATTAAAGAAAAATCAAAATTAGCAGGAGGTTATTCATTGATGAATCGAACCATCGGGAAGAATTGTTCCCGTTAAAATGGCCCCAGTTAATTTCACCATAATACGCTTACCGAAGCCAATTTTTGCCCCGCGTAAATCCGCCGCCGACAGATCCGCCCCGCTTAAATCCGCCCCGATGAGATTGGCTTCCTGTAAATTTGCGCCTTTAAGGTTAGCTTCGAGGAGATTGGCGCGAAAAAGATTAGCTTTGTACAGATTAGCCTTTTCTAGGTTAACTTTGTGCAGGAAGCTATCGCTTAAGTCGGCATGGCTTAAATCTGCCCCGATGAGACTGCGACTAGAGAAATCTTTTTCCTTCAGGTTGGCTCCCTGTAAATCGGCTCCGTTTAAATCCCGATAGTGAGGGCGCCAGGCGGCATGATTGTGGACCTGATGGTTATTCTGGGAGTGGCTGTGTTGACTGTGGGTTTGTTGACTGTGGGTTTGTTGACTATGGGTTTTATGACTGTGGGTTTGGGAATTTTGACCCGGTTGGCTAGGGTGAGGCTGATAGGGGGACGCAGTTTTATAGGCGTGGGCGGGCTGTTTTTCAGTTTTAGGGGGGTGATTGGAGCGTTTAGGAGAATTTTGATGAATTTGCCGCAATTGTTCCCTAGCGTGGTTAATTTCTTGCAGTTTAGCGGTGGCTTTTTCCAAAAGACGCTGATTATCTTTGGGAATGCGATCGGGATGCCAAATAAACACCAAATCTTTGTAGGCTTGATTGATCTCGTCGAGAGATGCCCCATGATCTAACCCTAAAACTTTATAGTATCGCTCCAATTCTTTCATTATCGAAGTCCTAATACAAGGATAAAAGCATTAACGGCCACAATTTCTCTGAGTCTTGTCGGATTTTCTAGGAGAGGATTTCTTTTAGGATAATTTGACTCTGGGAGAGTTGCCATAAAATTTGAGAAAATGTCTGGTAATTAAGAAAATCTCGTTTTTCTATCCTGTTTTGTGGCGTAACTGTATAGCACATAACAGCAAAATTAGCAAATTTTTGATACAAAACTTAATTTTTGCTCTGGGGAATAATGAAGTGGGAAGTGGGGAAGTGGGGAAATTGAACTAAAACCCCAAAACCCCAAAACCCCAACACCCCAACACCTAAAACCTGCCGACCGCCTCCCGACTGCTGTATGATAAAACTTGTCCCGATAGGATAAATCAAGGTCGTGAAATTTGGTCAGTGGTTGGGGTTTATCTGTTTAATAATGGCTCTCTATGTATTGTGGCAGATTCGACAGCTATTATTATTGATTTTTATGGCGATCGTGTTTACCGTAGCCTTAAATAGATGTGTGAAAGGATTGCAGAGATTGGGGATTAAAAGGGGTTTGGCTATTTTAATCACCCTGCTGACGAGTCTGGGAATTGTGATTTTATTTTTTATAATTATTGTTCCCCCCTTTATCGAACAGTTTCAAAAATTAATTGAACTTTTACCGCAAGCTTGGGATTTAGTCCGCAATAACTCGATTCGATGGCGACAACAATTTCAATTTGATTGGTTGCCATCACTGCCTAATTTAAGTGATTTAATCCAGCAGTTACAACCTTTAGGAACCTTTGTTTTTAGTAACTTTTTTACCTTCTTTTCTAACTCGGTTGCGGCAATTTTACAATTATTATTCGTGCTGGTGTTAGCAATGATGATGTTAGCCAACCCCCAACCCTATCGACAAGCTTTCTTAAAATTATTTCCTAACTTCTATCGTCGTCGCGCTGAGGAAATTCTTACCCTATCGGAAGCAGGTTTAGGTAATTGGTTGTTGGGAATTGCCATTAGTTCAACTATGGTGGGATTATTCAGTGGGTTCGGTCTTTTTGTTCTACAAATCAATCTAGTTCTCGTTCATGCTATCCTAGCAGGATTGCTCAATTTTATCCCTAATATCGGACCGACTGCTAGTGTGATTTTTCCCATTCTAATTGCTGTTATCGATGCACCTTGGAAAATTGTCGCTATTCTGATTCTCTATTTTATTATCCAAAATGTCGAAAGTTATTTGCTGACACCCACTGTCATGGCTAAACAGGTATCTTTACTACCAGCAATTACCCTAATCGCTCAAATTTTCTTTGCTCAAATGTTTGGCATTTTAGGTTTATTATTGGCTTTACCTTTGACAGTGGTAGTAAAAACATGGTTAGATGAATTATTATTCAAAGACATTTTAGATCAATGGGATCACGTCCATAACAAATCTTAAATAATCTCGGCAAAAGTCATGAAATTAATCATTCTTACTCTCGTTATTTTATCTAATATTTTTGCTGCTCTCCCAGCTAAGTCTGAAACAGTGCTAGAAAAAATTAAACGCACGGGATTATTAGAAGTAGCGATGAGAGAAGATGCCATTCCGTTTGGCTATCGAGATAGTAATAATAGTTTACAGGGATTGTGCTTGGATTTTATCCAATTGCTTAGAGAGGAGCTTAAGCAAAAATTAAACCTTCAAATCATCAGTGTCAAAATTTATAAATCGACTTTATTTAATCGCTTCCAGTTATTGGAAAATAAAACCGTTGATTTCGAGTGTGGTCCAAATAGTATCAGAAAGAATATACCTGATGGTGTCAGTTTTTCTCGTCCTTTTTTTGTCACGGGAACTCAGTTTTTAGTTCGGAGTGATAATCAGAATAATTTTAACTTTTCTTCGTCCTTAGAAGGTATAAGTATTGGAGTTTTGCGAGATACCACCACTCAAGAATTATTAAGACAAAAATATCCTCTTGCTACCTATCAGGAATTTCAAGGAGTGACGGGAAGACTGCGGGGTATCCAAAGTTTAAGAAGGAATAGAATAGATGCTTTTGCTAGTGATGGGATTCTGCTAATTGGAGAAGCTGTCATTCTCGGTTTATCCCTAGGAAAAGATTATCAACTTATCCCCCGCAATCCTTTAAATTGTGATTATTATGGTTTTATTCTTCCCGCTAATGATACCCAATGGCAAGAGTTTATTAATGGGGTTATCGTCACCAGTGAAAACAGAAATATTTTTAAAGCATGGTTTACTGAAGTTGCTTCCTATTTTAGAGATACCTGGCAGTATTGTCGTAATAATCCCGAAAAATCCCAGTAAAACTTAACGATTATGCACAAAAAAAATGATTTATTTTGGTTGATTGGTTGCGCTACAATAATCCTGTTTATTTGCAGTGCTATCAGACATATTTTATTTCAATCTAATGCTCTCGATCTTGGTTGGTTCGATCAGGGAGTTTACTTAATTTCTCAAGGTAAACCACCGATTATATCTTTTGTTGGCTACCATATCTTAGGCGATCATATCGCTTTTATTCTCTATCCTATAGCCTTACTTTATAAAATTTATCCTAGTGTTTATTGGCTGCTTTTCTTACAAGCTTTTTCCCTTTCCCTTGCCGTTTTTCCCCTCTGGCAATTGGCAATACAAGCGGGATTAAAAGAAAAACAAGCTTATACATTAGCCTTAGTTTATCTGCTCTATCCCCTGATTTTTAATGTTAATCTCTTTGATTTTCATCCAGAAGTTATCGCAGTTCCAGCCATTTTTTGGACAATTTTGGCCGCAAGATTAAATAATCTCTGGGGATTTTGTCTAGGAATCATTATTATTCTCGGTTGTAAAGCAATTCTCTCTCTAACATTGTTGGGAATGGGTATCTGGTTACTTCTCTGGGAAAAGAAAAAAATCCCCGGAATAATTGCTATTATCACTGGCATTCTTTGGTTTATTATCGCCACGAAATTATTAATCCCTCTCCTGACAGGAAAATCGGCAGTTATTGAAATGGCTGATTCTCGATATAATTATCTAGGAGATAGTTTACCAGCAATTATCTTTAATCTTTTCCTCAAACCCGATCTAGTCTTGGGAAAAATCTTTACTGGCAATAATCTAGAATACCTCATCCTATTAATTATTCCCTTAGTTTGGGGTTTATCCTGGCGCTATTCTACCCCAATAATTGCCACTATTCCCGCACTCGCTTTAAATTTATTAGCAGATCATGCCCCACAAAAAAACTTAACCACTCAATATTCCCTGCCAATTTTGCCCTTTTTATTTCTAGCGGTTATCGCCACTTTAGCCCATAATGGTAACTGGTTAAAAAAACCTAAATGGATAATTACTTGGGCAATTATTGCCTTTCTTGCCTTAGCTAAATACGGCTATTTTTGGTCACTATATTTAAATTCCCTCGATACTTGGGCAGCCACCCAAAAAGCTCTCACCCAAATTACCACCAGTGAGAGTGTCTTGACTACTTCTAGAATTGCCCCCCATCTTACCCATCGAGAAATGATCAAATTAGCGATCGAAGGTTCCCAATCCCTAGATTTAAATCAATTTAATTATATCCTACTCGATCGCCGTCATCCCGGTTGGTCTAGTTCACCAGAACTAATTGATGATCATTTAAATAAACTGAATCAAAATGAGAACTTCCGGTTAATCGTTAATCAGGATGATGTGTTTTTATATCGGGCATTGACAACCCCTCAAGAAACAAAATAATTTTTCGTTCCACCGATTTCAATAAATTTTCTTTATCGATGGGAAACCAGACAATATCAGCATCGGCACGAAACCAAGTGCGCTGACGTTTAGCAAATTGACGGGTATGGAGGATAATTAGATCGATCGCCTGTTCTAAAGAAACTTCTCCGAGGAGATATTGCTTAATCTCTGCATAACCCAAAGTCTGCAAAAGTGGCAAATCCCAACCGTATTTATCCCCCAAATTCTGCACCTCTGCTACCAATCCCCTGGCGATCATTTGATCAGTACGAACAGTGATCCGCTTGTCTAAACTTTCTGGGGAACAATCTAAACCAATTTGTAAAATTGGATAAGTGGGGGGATTTTCTCCTTGCTGACTAGAGATAGGTTTTCCTGTCAGATAAAAAACCTCTAAAGCGCGTAAAGTCCTGACCTGATCATGGGGATGAATTTTTTTAGCGGCCTCTTCATCTACCTGCATCAGAATTTGATAAAGATAGGATTGTCCTAAAGCTTGTAATTGCCGTCTTAAATCCGCTTGAGGAGAAACTCTCGGTATTTTTAAACCTTTGACAATGGACTTGATATAAAGTCCCGTACCACCGACCAAAAACAGGGGAGAATAGTGGAGATTGTTGATTAAATCCTCAGCCTGTTCTTGGTACTGTGCTAGGGTAAAATTATCTTGAGGATCACAAATATCAATTAGATAATGGGGAATCCGCTGACATTCTTCTAAGCTAGGTTTAGCGGTACCAATATTAAATTCTCGATAGATTTGTCGGGAATCGGCACTGAGAATCACTGAATTAAACTTTTCAGCCAATTGTAGTGCCAAACTGGATTTTCCTGTGGCAGTTGCCCCACAAATAACAATTAAAATAGGTAAAGAGGAAGTAGTCATCGATGCTACATGACAGTAATCAGTAATCAGTGAAAAGACAGGACTGTTAAGCTAAGACGCATTTAAACTGGGTATTGTGAAGCTGATTAACAGGGGTGTATCCCACACTAATTATCAGTGACTCTTAAATTATTACAGATATATCAGCAGCTATCTGTAAGCATCCCACCGAAAAACTAATGCGCTTCGGGGTTTGGGTAGGGTTGATTCATGAATCAACCCTACCTTGAATCAATTTTAGGAGAAAGTTTCCGCTTAAAAATCCCAAATTACATGAGTAGAAAACGGGTTTCTCCGAGAAACCCGTTTTCTCTGTGTGGGATTGACAAAAATTGAGATGCACCCGATTAACAGCTATAGCAAAAAATGGGTTATTTAGGACGCTTTCAATTTTCAAACTCTTATCGGTCAAGGGTTTCAGCGATTGATTGTCCTAACCACCCCGATCTTTGCTATATTAAGTTTGTCATTAATTTTGATTTAACAAAAAAACAGCACCCTGATGGATGCTGTTTGTCAAGAAAATGTTACAAAACTTAAGCTAAAGCCGCCATTTTCACATCGTTATGAGCGAGGATATTTTGTAACTCCTCCGCGTCCACGGTTTCTTTTTCCACTAACATTTGCGCTAACTGGTCCAAGATGGCGCGGTTATTGACTAAAACCTCTTTAGCGCGACGATAGGCCTGTTCCACTAGGTTACGCACCTCCTCGTCAATAGCTGCCGCAGTTTCATCGGAGAAATCTCGATCGGAAGCGATATCACGACCTAGGAAAACATTACCATTTTGACGACCTAAAGCCACCGGTCCGAGGCGATCGCTCATGCCGAAACGAGTGACCATTTGCCGCGCTACTCGTGCCACCTGTTGCAGGTCATTAGAAGCACCCGTAGTCACTTCCTCCTCACCGAAGATAATTTCTTCAGCTAAACGACCCCCCAAAGCTACAGCCATCTGATTTTGCAGATAAGCGCGAGAATATAACCCGGATTCCATGCGATCCTCGCTAGGAGTGAACCAAGTTAAACCCCCAGCGCGACCGCGAGGAATAATACTAATTTTTTGGACAGGATCATAATCCGGCATTAAAGCACCCACCAAAGCGTGACCAGCTTCATGGTAAGCAACTAAAGTTTTGCGTTTTTCGCTCATGACACGATTTTTCTTCTCAGGACCGGCCAGGACACGATCGATCGCGTCGTTGATCTCATCCATGGAAATCTCGGTTAAATTGCGACGTGCCGCTAAAATTGCAGCTTCGTTGAGCAAATTAGCCAGATCCGCACCAGTAAAACCGGGGGTACGACGAGCGATTTTATCGAGATCCACGTCTTGGGCCAAAGTTTTGCCTCTGGAGTGGACATTAAGGATTTCCTTACGGCCAGCGTAATCGGGACGATCCACCACCACTTGGCGATCAAAACGACCCGGACGCAATAAAGCGGCATCCAACACATCAGGACGGTTAGTGGCGGCGATAATGATAATACCTGTATTACCTTCAAAACCGTCCATTTCCGTTAATAATTGGTTGAGGGTTTGTTCCCGTTCATCGTTACCACCCCCTAAACCGGCGCCCCGTTGACGACCGACAGCATCAATCTCATCGATAAAGACGATACAAGGTGCATTCGCTTTCGCTTGTTCAAATAGGTCGCGGACGCGAGAAGCACCCACCCCGACGAACATTTCCACGAATTCCGAACCGGAAATGCTAAAAAACGGGACTCCTGCTTCTCCAGCTACTGCACGAGCGAGCAGGGTTTTACCAGTCCCCGGAGGACCGACTAAAAGGACTCCTTTGGGGATTTTTGCCCCAATTGCCGTGAAGCGATCGGCATTTTTGAGGAAGTCCACCACTTCGTTTAATTCTAATTTTGCCCCTTCAATCCCGGCCACATCACCGAAAGTAACCTGGGTTTGGGGTTCCATCTGTACTCTTGCTTTCGATTTGCCGAAGTTCATCGCTTGGGAACCGGGGCCACTTTGGGCGCGACGGAGCAAGAAAAATAGACCAACAAGAAGTAAAATCGGGAAAAAGAGGCTACTGAAGGCTCTTACCCATACTCCTTCTTCTCTTTGGGGCAGTACGGAAATATCAACGTTATTTTCTGCCAAGATGTTGATTAATTGCGGATCGTTGGGTAGGTTAACTAATACGTTTGTACCATCTTGGGTGGGTACGATCGCCCGTTGCCGGTCGGCACTTAAGCGCACGGTTTCTACTTTACCTTCCCGTACTTCCTGTAAAAATTCACTATACTTCCAAGTCTGTTGCACTGCTGGCTGGCGATCGAAGAAGGCTGAGGCCAAGGCAAGGACTACGATTAACAATAGGGCATATAGTCCCGCATTGCGCCATTTTTTGTTATTACCGTTTTTGTTCACGCTGTCGAACTCCTGATAAATTGAGGATGATCTTATCGGTTGTCAAGGGGTTGTTAATTTATGTTAACGTTTCTCAGGAACAGTGGACAGGTTTTTTTTTAATATGCCTGTTCTGGTCCGCCCTGGAGGTTGGCAGCGGGGGATAGGGGAGCGGGGGAGCAAAAAGCTGATAACTGATGACAAGGGCTGCATCTAAAACCTAATTTGTTCAGCTAAAAGCTTTGATGTACTTAGTTTCTAGCCTTCTTTTTCGGGGGGAGAATTACCAGATTCTTTACTGGGAGCCTTTTGAACTCCCAAAAATTGATTATGCAAGGGAGCTAATCAATGATAAAGTCTTGAAGCCTTTGTCAAAAATGAGCTTATTGTTTAGAGAAATTACTGCATTTTTAACATCCATTCTACCGCCCGTTCATACAGTTCTAAATTACCAGTTTTTATCAAGGCATTAGCGGCTTTTTGCAAATAGTTAAGGCTCGCTACTCGACTACTAGGATTTTTATCATCGTAGGTGGCAAGTGCCAAATTATAATAAGCTTCGCCATAATTTGGCTGATAAGTAATTGCTAATTGATAATCAGCGATCGCTTCCTTCTTATCGCCCATTTTTTCCTTAACTAAACCTCGATTATAGTAAGCTTCAGCATAGTTAGACTGGAGAGCAATAGCGATATTTAAATCCTCCAAAGCTCCGGCATTATCTCCCAAATCAAAGCGAATAACTCCTCGGTTATTGTAGGTGATCGGATTATTGGAATTCAATCTAATTGCCCTATCTAAATCCTCTAAAGCACCTTCCTTATCCCCAGTTTGTCGTCGAATAATACCACGATTATTATAGGCGATCGGATTCTCCGATATTCTCGGTGTTACTTGTACATTATCGGGAATAGTAGCGGTATCAGTGCGTGCATTTCCCCGATTACTATACGCTGTCACATCGATAGGATTAATACTCAAAGATTGCAGATAATCTGTAATCGCTCCTTGGTCATCTCCCACGTCAGCACTACTATTACCACGACTATAGAAAATTCTCGCATCACGGACTTTTTCTAGGAATACATTATAATCCTCGATCGCTCCCTGTTTATCCCCTTTTTCAAAACGCGCATTGGCCCGTTTATGATAACCTTCTGGATCGTTAGGATAGGCAACTATATAAGTAGTATAATCTCTTTCGGCTGCGGCAAAATTTTTCAGAGCAAAATAAGCATCTCCTCGCGCATGGGCATGACAAGAGACATTATAATTAGGACGAAAATCAGTTTCTTGGGAGTTATAAAAATAATTTCTTTCCGCAGATTCTCGGATATTTTCGCCACAGACAGCACGGGAAGTGAAACGAGGGATATTAATCCGATCATCTTGGGCTAAGGCAATATTATAATTATCTAAAGCCTCCTGATAACGTCCCAATTTATACAGCACTAATCCCCGATGATAGTAAGCGGCTGCATCGTTACGATCTCGTGCAACTGCTGCACTAAAATCCTCTAAAGCTCCTGCGTATTCTTGATATTTATTAGCTCGCATTAACCCCCGATATACATAAGCTTTTGCGTCTTGGGGTTGCAGATAAATTGCTTGGTTATAATCTTGAATTGCCGCTTGATTATTGTTGAGTCGTAAGTGAGCATAACCTCTTCTAAGAAATGCTCTAGCGTGGGGAAGTCGATCGTAGTTTGGATTAAAACGGATGGCAATGGCTAAGTCTTTGATGGCTCCATTATAATACTCGATCGCTGTTTGATAGCCTTGAAGGGAATTATTCGATAAATTGGCTAATTCTACTTCCTCATCAGCGATTTCAATTTGTACTCTGGCACGGTTTTGATAACTACTAGGAGCATTCTTCTCTAAAAATAAATTAGGTGAGCATTTTAAAACGATTTTATAATCCTTAAAAGCGTCTCTTTTGCCGCCTATCTTTTCTAAAGCTATTGCCCGATTATAATAGCCTACCATTAGATCAGGCTGATAAAAAATTGCCAGACTATAATCTTTGATAGCTGCTGCATAATTGCCTAAACGAGAGTATAGTTTTCCTCGATGATAATAGCCTCGATAACTTTCAGTTTCATAACCGATGAAACGCTGATAATAATCTAAAGCCAAGGATGGATGATTAAGCAAAGAAGCAATAATTGCTAGGTTAAAGTAAACTTCACTTTCATGGGGATTATATTTAAAGGCTTGCTGAAAATCTGCTTGGGCTTCTTCCAATAATTTTAATAATAATTGTAGCTGATTATGCTCCTTCGCTATTGCTAACTTAAGCTCACCTCGTAGTAATAATTGTAGCTGATTATGCTCCTTCGCTATTGCTAACTTAAGTTCACCTCTTCGATTATAGGCTTGGGCGAGTAGCTGCCGATCTTTGAACGCGGGAGCATTATAATTACTAAACCAAATGTATTGACTGAAATCGTCGATCGCCCCCTTTCGATCGTTAATTTTTTCTCGTGCTATAGACCTCCTGCAAAAGTCTTATTCAGCTACTTGATGATAGCCTAAAGCAAGTTCATAGTTGTAAATGCCAGCGATTAAATTAAATCTCAGACCAAAACGCCGTCTCCGATTCCTATATCTTGATGAT
>NZ_JADEXY010000115.1 GCF_015206885.1 Microcystis aeruginosa LEGE 91341
GGGTGTGGGGAATTATGAATTATGAATTATGAATTATGAAGTGGGGTGATGGGGAAGTGGGGAGAACAAAGCTGCCTCCTGTCTCCTGTCTCCTGTCTCCTGTCTCCTGTCTCCTGTCTCCTGTCTCCTGCCTTCGTTATTGAGGATTTTTTCTTTTCGTGGGTTTTTGTTTGCTGGTAGGGAGTAGGGGAGCGGTTAATTTTTCGTAGAGTTCAAAGAGGTATTCAATACGGTTTAATTCACTGGTGAAAGGTTGGGGACGATAACACAAATCAACGGCTTTGTCAAGTTTTTGGTGAGCTTTGAGCAAGTCGGGAGGCATGGTTAAAGGATCGTATAAATCCGCAAGGCTACTGTCAGGATATTTTACCCTAGTATCTAGCACAGCTTGAGCGCAAGTTTCGACGGTTTGTTTTTGTTTGTCGGTGATATTTTCTGGAAAGGGGTAGTTATTATAAACAATATCTTTTGAATAACGGTAATCGCTTTTTAATCTGCCACACACATATTTAACCCATGCCATGTGCATTTCTGAAGTAAGAATACCAAATAAATATAGATTTGCATTAGGAATTAATAAAACTTGATCATTACCAATCACATTTTTATTCATAAAACCTATTGGAATATATTTTCTTCTTTCAGATGAGACACGGGGAACAAGTAAATAATTCGTTTCGGGTTGTGCTATTTGACAGAATAGAGTAGGTGTCGCCGCAAATTTACGAGTAGAAGCGGCTTTACTTTTTAATCTAAAATTTTTAACCTTATCTACTCTTTTGATGACTTCTGGTAATGTCTTTAATTCCCTGGGAGAAATATCAAGTAACCATAGACAATAGCGACTATAACCATTAATAAATTCTTGCGCTCCTGTATAAGGTCTAATCCATTTTTCTGCCTTCGGCTCTAATTTTAAAAATTCTTCTTTTTCCAGTTCTGTAAAAATAAAATTACCACCATCTCTTGGCATACTACCAAAACGCATTAATGGAACATTAGATAAAGGAAAACTTCGATTAGAAATAATGATGTCACTTCCATCAACTAAATAGGGATTAATATTATTCGACTGAACAACTAATGATTCACCTTGAATATCTTCATAATCAAAGAGGATTTTATTTGTTATATTAAAACTTGCAAAGCCAATAATTATACAATGAACTGCCGCGTTTTCTTTGGCTTCATTACTCCATTTAAAAGTACGATGGGCAAAATGAATTTTTAACTGATATTTTTGAAAAAGAATATTCCAAAGTAAGGCAACTTGCTCCCCTTGAGATCTAGAATTTGTGGAAACAAAAGCAACCCTGATTCTATTGCCCTGAATTATTTGAGCAGCCTTAATATACCATGCACACACATAATCTAAAACGCCTATTCCTTTCTCACCGTCGAAAACATAAGCCATATCATTCCTTTGCTCATCGTTCATAATCATCGCACCAACAAAAGGAGGATTTCCTAAAATAAAATTGAGATTCTCTTTTGAGATAACTTCCTCCCAATCAATCCGCAAGGCATTTCCATGAACAATCTTTGCCGCTTTCTTTAATGGTAAACGCACAAAATATTGACCAAAAGTATTACTAACTTTAATATTCATCTGATGATCAATTAACCACATCGCCACCTCTGCCACCCTCACCGCAAACTCATCGTATTCAATACCAGAAAACTGATTAACATCTACCTGAATAATGGTACTAATATCTGTTACTAACTGCCCCGTTTTATTTAACTCCTGTAATACCAAAATCTCTAAATCTCGTAACACCCGATAGGTAATAATTAAAAAATTGCCGCAACCACAGGCAGGATCGAGAAAATATAAATTAGCAATCTTTTTCTGAAATTCTAGTAATTTATTGCGATTGCCTTTAATCTTCTCAAATTCTCTGTGTAAATCATCTAAAAATAACGGTTTAATCACCTTTTGAATGTTCTTCTCGGAGGTATAATGCGCCCCTAAATTACGTCGTTCTTTTGGATTCATTACCGCTTGAAACATAGAGCCAAAAATAGCAGGGGAAATTTTTCCCCAATCAAAAGGACAAGCTTCTAATAACATGACTCGCATCTTGCTATCAAAAGCCGCTAAGGGTAATGACTCCTCAAATAACTTGCCATTTATGTAGGGAAATTGAGTTAAATTTTCATCGAGATTTTTTAATCTTTTTTCTTCTGATGTATTCAAAACCTGAAAAATAGAAGCAATGTGCATCGCCAAATCACTGCCATCTTCTTTGGTATGTAGATCGATATATTCCCAGAAAATCCCCTTGTTAAAAATACCCGTATCATCGGCAAATAAACAAAATAATAAACGCACTAGACAAACTTCTAAATCATGCCCCATATAACCAATTTCTTTCAGGCAATCATGAAGTTTTCCCATTAACTCGGCAGCTTGGAGATTGACGGGATCTTCGTCTTTATAAACTCGCTTTTCGTAACCCGCAATAAAATCAAATAAATGAACGTTATCAACAAAATTATTTAATTCAAATTCCCATTTATTACCCGAATCTAAATCATATAATTTAAACCGTTGAAAATCCGAGACTAAAATATAACGCGGTAACTCATGTTCCTTTAAATTGGGAAAATAATCCTTAGCCTGTTGTGTGGCTTTTTCTAAATCTTTCCCCTTCGATTTATGCTCAACTAAAATCGTTCCTTTCCAGAGTAAATCAATAAAACCCTGTTTATTATCTGCTTTTTTGATCGGTTGCTCAAAACTGGCTACCCTACGCCGTGAAATGCCAAAGACATGAAAAAAATCATTCCAAAAAGACTGAGATTCTGCTGTTTCTGAAGTCTCTTCTTCCCACTCTTTTTGAAAAGCGATGGCGCGATTTTTAATTTCATTCCAACTTAAAGGCATAGTTTTAACTCCTTATCTTTCGCCAGTTTGCTCAAAGATAGTAGAAAATGGTGTAGGGAGCCATAGGCAGTCAGCAAGGGATACAGATAGTAGATTAAATATAACTAATGAACAACCACAAAGGCAAAAAGGACACAAAGATTAGGTTTTTCAGCCAACCCTAACTAGAACTTACCTAAACAAAAGCCCCCAGAAAACATCACTTTCTAGGGGTTTAATTACAATTGACGGAAAACAAACTTATGGGGAGATTAACCTCCAGCCACTGCAGGAACGATACTGACTTCATCGCCATCTTTTAAGGGGGTTTTTGTCCCATCGAGGAAGCGAATATCTTCACTGTTGACGTAGAAATTTAAAAAGCGCCGGGGTGTCCCATCTTCATCGCATAAGCGGGCCTTAATACCGGGGAAACTTGCTTCTAAGGATTCGATTAAACCACCGACATTACTAGCACTACACTCGACGGTAGCCTTATTTTTTGTAAATTGTTGCAGGGGAGTGGGAACGAGAACTTTTACGGCCATAGATATTAAAGGGAAAAGTGGAAAGGACGGGAAGCTGCGCGCAAATTTAAATTGCTTGTGGAGATGAGGCAAGAGGATAATCACCCCATCATCCCTTAGTATCAATTCTAGACGAGAACCTGTTGCCATTCGAGGCGTTCGAGGGTGCGGGAACGTTCTAGGGCCCGTTCAAAACTTTCTAATTTCGGTTCGATTAACAGGGGTTCACCGATATAACCCTGTACCGCTTCTTGGGTTTTTAGACCATTACCGGTGATATAAACGACCGTGGTTTCTTCGGGGTCGATTTTACCCGCTTCTACTAATTTTTTCAAGACAGCGATAGTCGTACCGCCGGCGGTTTCCGTGAAAATGCCCTCCGTTTCTGCCAAAAGTTTAATACCTTCGATAATTTCGGCATCGGTGACGGATTCAATATTGCCGCCGGTTTTACGGGCAATATCAAGGGCATAAACACCATCGGCGGGATTACCAATAGCGATCGATTTGGCGATAGTATTGGGTTTAACTGGGGCGACAAAATCCCGTCCTTCCTTGAAAGCTTGGGCAATGGGGGAACAACCTTCCGCTTGAGCGCCACTAAAACGCACTGCTTTATCTGCCACCAAACCGACTTTAACGAATTCTTGGAAGCCTTTATAAATCTTGGTAAAGAGGGAACCACTGGCTAAAGGTGCGACAATATGGTCGGGTAGTTTCCAGCCTAATTGTTCAGCCACTTCAAAGCCTAAAGTTTTGGAACCTTCGGAATAGTAGGGACGCAGATTGATATTGACAAAACCCCAACCGTAGGTATTGCCCACTTCTGAACAGAGACGGTTAACCTGATCGTAGTTGCCTTTGACTGCCATGACCGTGGGATTATAGATTAGGGTGCCGAGAATTTTACCCGCTTCTAAGTCGGAGGGAATGAAAACACAACAGTCTAAACCAGCGTGAGCGGCAATAGCGGCGGTGGAATTGGCCAGATTTCCCGTACTAGCACAGGAAACGGTGGTAAAACCTAATTCTTTGGCCCGGGTAAGGGCGACGGATACCACTCTATCTTTGAAGCTGAGAGTGGGCATATTGACGGCATCATTTTTAATGTAGAGATTTTTTAGACCCAAGCGCCGGGCTAAACGGTGGGATTTAACTAGGGGAGTCATACCCGTACCCACATCGATAGGATTTTCACTTTCCACTGGCAAAAAGGAACGATAGCGCCAGATGGAATTGGGACCTGCTTGAATGCTTTCTCTGGTAACGGTGCGACGGATGAGGTCGTAATCGTAGTCCACTTCTAGGGGGGCAAAGGTTTCTTCGCAGATATTCAGCGCTTTCAGGGGGTAAGAAGTCCCTCCTTCCTTAGAAACCAAGCGGGTAAAGGTGGGGATGAATTTTGAGGTTTCGATGTTTGTCGCTAGGGTCATGATTTTCCTGTCTTGCCGTCAACTGAATCTACAAGCATCCTATCACCGGCAAAATCTTGGTGTCAAATATACCCGACAAAAATAGTCGGGTATAAATTTATACAAAAACTAGGGGATAATCTGGGGAGCAGCAAGGGTTAAGGGGAGATGGTTAAGCTGCCGTGTCAGGAAACTTCGGGGTAATTTTAGGTCAAAAAAAGGACGAGGAGAAGGGATTTAAGTGTTTTAGGAGGCTATAGCCTATTTACTGCGAATTTTATCGAAATAAGCTCTGATTTTTGTTTACATAGCTTGAAAATGGCGTGATTAACTGCGGTTGCCAGAAAGTTTCTCGCTTTACTCAGGATGATTGTCAAGAAAAGTGACAAATTATGTGATTTTGTTGAGAAATAATAATTTTTTCCGGACTGCCCAATAAAATTGACCATTTTCGGCGGTCGGCAGGGGTCAGGAGTCTCAGGAGTCAGTAGCAGGTCGTCAGGAGATTATTTTTATTTATTCTCCCTTCTCCCCACTTCATAATTCATAATTCATAATTCATAATTTATAATTCATAATTTAGGCTCTACCGAACCTGTCATGTAAAACTATCAACAACTTATGATTGTAAAGCTTGTATAATAAAGCTTTGAGTTTTTGTTAGATTGATATTTATCAACTTTAGAGCATTGCTGGACAGAGAGGGAGCTTGGGGAATTTTCTACAGTGTAAGTTCGGAAGAACCATAATTTATAATTCATAATTTATAATTCATAATTCATATGCTTTTTGATAAAAAGTTAACGTAGTATTGCCGTAGCGTTTTTGACGACACATGGTTAAACCTTCTAGATTAATTGCTTGCCAAGATTTGGGATTGTGTTCCACGGCAATTTCCCCCAGAGAATCTAATAAATTAGATTGAGAGATGGCAGTTAGTACCGGTAAATATAACCCGCTTTCGTAGGGAGGGTCAAAATAAATTAAATCAAAACTTTTCCCCGCTAAAGTGGCTAACTTTGTTACTACATCTCCCCGAATTACCTGGAATTGCTGGTGAGAAGTTGCTAAATTGCGCCAATTTTCCTTGATAATTTCGCCAGCGCGTCCTGATTGTTCAATTCCGATTACTAGACTCGCACCTCGACATAAAGCTTCCGCACCCATGGAACCATTACCCGCACAAAGATCCAACCAACGACAGCCAGATAATTTCTGTTGCCAGATATTAAATAAAGCTTCTCGCACCCTTGCTGTCGTCGGACGGGTTAATTGTCCTGCTAGGGTTTTTATGGGACGATTGCCGTAAATTCTCATTAGTTAAAAGGCAAATTCAGTTAATCTTTTTTGTAATAAATCAGGAAAAAGAGCATAGTATCTTTGATTGAGAGGAGAGGGATGAGGGAGAGGCAATAAAGTCACTTTCTTTTGCTGTTTTACTCCATCTTCATCGGTAGCGGTGAGGGTAACTAGGAGTTTTTTGGTAAAGCGTTCTTTATCAAGATAGAATTTATCTACTTCTTTGGGTTTACCGTAGGGTTCAAACCATTTAAAAGCTTCCGTGCCAAGGGGAATGATATGATCACCTTGCCAATAAAAAACGAGCAGTTTTTCTATAAATGGACGAAAACGATCTTTCACTTCCCCAGAATAAGCTTTATTACCCGGGGGTTTGTAGGGAACTGTATTAGTTAGGAAAATTCGATCGCATACCGATAATAGCTCTTGACGATCATGGGATTTTCTCCCCTGCCAAGCTTGAAAAAATCCCTCTCTTACCATTCTACCAGCAGCCCCGATCAAAGGTTGTCCCGCGTACACTTCATCTCGTCCTAAATCCCGGCCAAAAAAGCATAACTGACTAGCAAGATTACCAGCATACAAAACTGGTTCAAAGGGATCTTTTTTTGCCTCTTGGTAAATTAGGGTATCGATGGGAAAATCCTCTTTTTTTGCCTCTTGGTGTACCTGTTTAATTAGGGTTTTAATATCGGTCATTTCAGTTATCAGTTATCAGTTATCAGTTATCAGTTATCAGATGTGAGTTATCAGTTATCAGATGTGAGTTATCAGTTATCAGATGTGAGTTTTCAGTTATCAGATGTGAGTTTTCAGTTATCAGATGTGAGTTTTCAGTTCACTGTTTACTGATCACTGAAAAAAGCTTCTCCCCACACCCTACACCCTACACCCTACACCCCACACCCCAATTCACTCCTCGGTGCGATAGCCAAATTCTGCTAAAAGTGAGCGAGATTGTCGCCATTTCGGTTCTACCTTCACAAATAACTTTAAATATACCTCCCCAGCGATTAACTTTTGAATAGCTGATCGAGCGGAAGAGCCAATCGCTTTTAACATACTGCCATTTTTACCGATGACGATCCCTTTTTGGGAAGCTCGTTCCACGTTAATGGCGGCAAAAACCTTGGTTAAAGCGGGAGTTTCCTCGACGCGTTCAATCACCACCGCCACAGAATGGGGAATTTCCTGACGGGTTTGCAGTAAAATCTGTTCGCGGATTAATTCGCCCATAATAAACCTTTCCGGCTGATCGGTGACTAAATCGGGGGGATAGTAGTAGGGACCGACTTCCAGGGAATCAGTTAACAGATTTTGCAGTTCTGGGATTCCCGTCCCCTCCAGTGCCGAAAACTTGAGCAGAGGCCAGTTATTTTCCGCCGCTAAGGTACGATAACTATCGTCGATAGGCTCCGGGTCTTCCGGCTGCTGATCGGCTTTATTTAGCCCCAAAATCGTGGGAGTTTGGTTTTTAGTCAGTAAATCGGCAATATAGCGATCGCCACCGCCCAAAAAATTACTACTATCGACAACAAGTAAAACTAAATCTACAGAGTTTATGGCGTTTTCGGCATTTTTAACTAAAACTTTGCCTAATTCGTGATGGGGCTTGTGAATGCCGGGGGTATCGACAAAAATCATCTGGGAGCGCTCGTCGGTGACAATGCCGCGCAAACGGTTGCGGGTAGTTTGAGCGATGGGGGAAGTAATGGCGATTTTTTGTCCCACTAATTGATTCATCAGGGTAGATTTGCCCACATTAGGACGACCAATAATGCCAATAAAACCGGATTTAAAACCAGTGGGTGCGATGGGAATTACTGCCGAATCGAGATTAACGGCTTGGGAGTTGATCAAATCGTTCATAATTAAAGAATATTACTTAAAAAATATTTTTACCCATGCAAAGGATAATTTTGTTCTTGTTAGTATTGATTTTAGGCTGTAGTAACCATTTAGAATTGTCTATAGCGGGAAATTTAAGCGATCGCTTAACTAATTATCCTCGCTGGATGACTAAACCAGTGGTTAGTTTTGCCAGTGGAGATTTAGTTTATCCCGATTGGATGGTAGGCAGTTGGACTGTCACCAGTACCCTAATCGATTTAACCGCTCCTCTTTCTCCCCAGATTATCACACCCGGTTTTGAAAGTAATCGTCGTTACCTAGAAAAATCGATCGAGTTTCCGGTGAGATTCATCGAGAAAGCTATTTCCAGACCGATAAATGCTGCCTTTTTATCCACTATTATCAGTAAACCATCAATTGTGGCCGATCGATCCTTTAATGGTTTAGCAATTAGTCGCGCCTACTTAGGTAATCAATCGGTATTATCGGTAAAAACTGACCCTAATAATCCCAATCGTCAGATTACCTTTTTACGCGGCGCTCATCAACTAATTTCCACGGTAATTGCCAGAAATAGCGAAACTCCTAGCCAAAATCAATTTATTGCCACAGAAATCAGTCAACAAATTTTCCGGGGAGAAACCAACACTTATCTTAATGAGGTGGAAACCACAACCGCCTATCAGCTATTATCTCCTAATAAAATTCTAGGCGATCAGGTGACAGCCATTTATCTTTCCCCCCAATCCCCTGATTATTTCCAGGCGCCGAATCGTCCGGTGGCTTTGTATCGTTATCGCCTAGAATTGCTGAAAGATTAATAGAAATCCTGTAAAAATCAAAAATCTTCCCTTAGATGAGGAGACAGGAGGAGAAAAAAGACAAGAGACAATCCTAGCCATAAAACCTAAGATTGGGTCAAATTTATCTAATTGGGTCGCCGGTCGTCGGTCGTTAACACCACATTGGGTTATACTTCTAGGAAAATGACATCGCTATTAAAATAAGTTTAATTAATGTTTGTGAGCAGAGGAGCTAGGAGTTAATGGTTTGGGATCTGGGCAAGAAAATTAAAGATGGCCAGTACACGATTCAGGAAGTATTGGGTGAAGGAAGATTTGGCATTACCTATCGAGCCAGCGATCGCAATGGTGATTCAGTAGTGATCAAAACGCCGAGGGATGTGGGTTTTAAATTGTGGGAGTCTAAGCGTTTACAGAAACTTTTTTGGCAGGAAGCGAGTAAATTAAAAGGTTGTGATCATCCTCATATCGTGCGAGTTAAAGAGTTATTTTCAGAGGGTAAAGCTAACTGCATGGTTATGGAATATATTGATGGGACGACCTTAGATCGGCGCTCAACAAAAATTTTACCAGAAAAAGAAGCCTTACGCTACATTGAGCAGATTGGACAGGCTTTAATGGTGGTACATAGTCGCGGTTTTCTGCATCGAGATATTCGACCGGGTAACATTATGATTCGGACTGGTAAACCAGAAGCGGTCTTAATTGATTTTGGTTTAGCCTTAGATTTTGATGAGGAATTAACCAAAACTCGTACCCAAGAATTAGCATCAGGTTTTGCGCCTATTGAGTGTTATTCTCGTGATGCTAAACGCGGAGCTTTTACCGATATTTATAGTTTAGGAGCCGTGTTATACGAGCTTTTAACGGGTAAAATTCCAGTGAATGCGATGACTCGAAAAATTGATCATCAGCCTTTAATTGAGCCGAAAACCTACAATTCAAAAATCAGCCCTAATATCAACAAAGCCATTCTTTGGGCATTGGAATTAGACATAGATAAACGTCCTCAGTCAGTGCAAGCATGGTTTAAGGATTTAGGTTTGTCTATTCCCAAACCAGAACAATTTAAAATATCTCAACCCATTGTTATTAATTGGACAGCAGTGACAGCAACAACAGGTTTACTGGCTCTTTCCTTGACTTTTTTAACATCTATTGGGGTGACAGATAAAATTAAGCAAATTTTATTTCCTCAACCAACTCCGACAGGTTCTCCCCAATCTTCTCCTAGTTCTAAACCTTAAAAGAATCAAGGGCGATTGCAGTTCGATAAACTCACTAACCACAATGGGATGCAAGACGTGCCATTGGTGTAAACTTAAGCACCACCAAACTCCCGTAAGGGCGAAGCATTTGGGCAATAACCTATCGCTGAAACCGTAAATTTCTTATCCGAATGCTTCGCCCCTACAAACTCAAATACCAAAACATAAGCCAATTTTGAAACAAAAGCAGATTTTTTGGTATGATAAAAATAACTATTGCAAAATTCTATGGTTTGGCAAGCGGGACAACTCCTCCACAATGGCAAGTACGAGATCCTTGAGGTCTTGGGACGGGGAGGTTTTGGCCTGACCTATAAAGCACGTCATCGCCAACTCACCCTGGAAGTGGTGATCAAAACTCCTGATATTTTGCAGAAAAGAGATACGGAATACGAGTATTATGTTAGACAATTTGAGGCGGAAGCACTCAAGTTAGCCAAATTTTCCCAGACTCCCCATGCCCATATCGTCCGTGTTTCCGATTTTTTTACTGAAGGTCAAGTTCCCTGTTTGGTGATGGATTTTATTCAGGGTCAAACTTTGATGGAAAGGGTGAAAACTCAAGGAAAATTATCGGAAGCGGAATGTTTAAAATATATTCGGCAAATTGGCAGCGCATTAGAGGTGGTTCATCAAGCAGGAATGGTACACCGAGACGCTCACCCTGGCAATATTATGATTCAACCCAATGGGAATGCTATCTTGATTGATTTTGGCATTGCTAAAGAGATTATTCCGGCTGGTAGTAGTTCGACGGATTATGCCGCAAATCCCAGTTTTGCCCCCTATGAACAAGTTTATAAAGGTAGCAAGGCCAATCGTCAGCCGAGCGTGGATATTTACGCCCTAGCCGCCAGTTTTTATTATGCTGTCACCGGACAAAAACCGACTCCTTCAATGGAACGCCGTTTAGAGAATCGTCCCTTAACATCACCGAAAGAAATTAATCCTAATTTAAGTGATCATCTTAACAAAGCCATTACTCTGGGCATGGCTTTGGAAAAAGAAAACCGCCCTCAGTCCATGTCCGATTGGTTACAACAATTGGAATTACCACCGCCTCCTGTACCAGAACAATATCGTCAAGAAAAAGTTAATATCCCACCTGCTGTAGAAGAAAAATATCCTCAAGAAAAAGTTAATATCCCACCTGCTGTAGAAGAAAAATATCCTCAAGAAATAGTCAATCCTCCGCGATCAGTTAAGCTCCCAAAAGAGCAAGAAGTGGCTAAATCAACACCAAAATTTAACCCAAAGTCTGCTCAAAATTCTGTTCTGGGAAAACGCAAAGATATTCCCTGGGAGCTGCTAATGTCCTCATTTGCATTGTTTATTAATGGTTATATTCTCGGTTTCAACCAAGCCCCTTGGTGGCAGACTGCCTTGGCTGTATTTGGCGTTGTGGTTGGCGTATGCGTTGTGGGCGAGTCCGATAATAATCCTTCGTCAGGTAGTGCTCTTTTGCTTTTGGGTTCTTCTATTTGTTCTTGGTTTGGGTCATTTGCTATATTTTTGACGTTGGGTTCGATAGGTGGTTGGAGGGAAGGCTGGACAATGGGGATACACTCAACATATTTTTTTACTTTGGATGAAAGATTAATGCCTTTTGTCTCGTCAATTTTAAGTTATTTTTTTGCAATCATTGTATCTTTAATTGGTGTTTTGATTGGTGGTGGTAGTATTTTATTTTTAGCTATGTTGTGGTTAGGATCTCTGTTGGGTTTGGTTGATCAAAAATATGTTGGTCAAAAATATTATGCGTACGGGTACTGGTACTTTTTTCTTCTCGTTGCGGTTACAAATCTAAGCGGTTTAGCAAGCGGTTGGTTATTGGCTTTTCTCCTGCATTCCAAAGGCTAACAAAACATAAAACTATCCTCATAATTCCGTTTTTTCTATTGTTATCTTCCCTAGATTAGGTTAATTAATGCAACCCAAAAATTAAATTGTGCCATAGTAGTGAGTCTATTCTGCTGAGGAGCATCTCACTTGTGCCATGCGTATTAATGCTTATAGCTGTCAAAAACTATAAAACAATGAGCTTGTAATCAAAAGTTCATGTCTGCGTCACAGTAAGTTCATATCCCCCGCCTAGATTAGAGATAGTCAGTCCCAAGCCGTTTTCCGAAACACTCCTCTCACACCCACGATTACTAGGACTGACTTTTATTCCCTTCTCAAAATGGTTAAACAGTAAAAACTATGACTCACAATATTTTTAACGATAATATTTCCCCGAGCAACGAAGGCAATCCTAAACGCTCCAAATCTTCTGCAATGAAAAAACTTTTTGCCTATTCCTCCTTACTGGTTTTGGGTGCCGGGTTAGGTATCGGTGCCACCTATGCCTACAGTCAAAATCCTCTAGAATTAGCCCAAAATATTGCCACCGCTACCAATAATCCTCGCCCCTCCGCACCAGCGGCAGCCGCTCCCTCGTCTCTGGTTATTCCTACCAATTTTGTCGCTTCTGTGGTGCAAGAAGTGGGGCCGGCGGTGGTAAGAATTAATGCTTCTAGGGAAGTCAATGGAGGCGATGATTTAGGCGAATTTGCTAACGATCCTGTTTTCCGTCGCTTCTTCGGTTCTCAAATACCAGAGCGAGGAGAAAAACAAGTTCAAAGAGGTACAGGTTCGGGGTTTATTATCAGTAATGACGGTAAAATTATCACCAATGCTCACGTTGTCGAGGGAGCAGATAAGGTGACTGTCACCCTCAAAGATGGTCGCACCATTGATGGCAAAGTCTTAGGTAGTGATCCTTTAACTGATGTGGCAGTGGTACAGGTAGAAACGAGCAATTTACCCACGGTTAAATTAGGTAATTCTGATAGTTTACAGGTGGGAGAATGGGCGATCGCTATCGGTAATCCTTTGGGATTAGATAACACTGTCACCACGGGGATTATTAGCGCCAAGGAACGCAATGGCTCCCAAATTGGTGCTAGTGATAAACTGGTAGATTTTCTGCAAACTGATGCGGCAATTAACCCCGGAAATTCTGGCGGACCTTTGTTAAATGCTCGGGGAGAAGTTATCGGAGTTAACACCGCTATCATTCAAAATGCCCAGGGTTTAGGTTTTGCTATTCCGATTAAAACTGCCCAAAGAATCGCTGAACAATTAATCGCCACGGGTAAGGTGGAACATCCCTATCTGGGTGTTCAAATGGTGCAGTTAACTCCAGAGGTAAAAGAACAATTAGCCGATAGTCCCATGGCTGATAATTGGACTGTCCCCGATGATTCTGGTGTCTTGTTAGTGCGAGTGATGAGAGATTCTCCTGCCGCAGCAGCAGGATTGCGATCGGGTGATGTGTTAAAGTCTGTAGGTGGTAAGAATGTCACCGATCCCGATGCGGTTCGAGAAATTGTGGCTAACACTCAAATCGGCGATAATTTACCCATAGAAATTAGCCGGGGAGGACAAAAAATTAATCTGAATATTCAAGTGGGTAGCTTGAATACTGCTAACAGATCCTAGTCTGGAAGATAAGTGGTAAAAGACCTAAACTTTATAGAGAGCTTGTTACTAAGCTCTCTATATTTCTAGTTTTACTTTTGGCTCTTAAATCGAATAATTATAGCAGTTATCTTAATGGTGAGATAAGTAGGTAGGCGTTAAAAATTATCAGATACCCCCCTTATCAAGGGAGATCCCCCCGCCTATCGGCACCCCCCTTATCAAGGGGGGCAGGGGGGAGCAGAGGCAAAATTTATCTTCAATGTAATTATA
>NZ_JADEXY010000116.1 GCF_015206885.1 Microcystis aeruginosa LEGE 91341
GATAAGGGGGGTGCCGATAGGCGGGGGGAGCCACCTTAATAAGGGGGGTTGGATCCCCCCTGCCCCCCTTGATAAGGGGGTGCCGATCCCCCCTTAATCCCCCCTTGATAAGGGGGGAATCTGACAATTTTTAACACCTACCTAATTGAAAAGATAATTTGGGGGTGTTAGCTGGACTAACATCCCCCACAATCAAAAATTTCGGGAAAAATTGCCTAATAGCGAAAAAACTGGATTATAATAAGGTCTTTACTCAAGATTTTTGCAGCCTCGCTAACTGCCATAAAAGCCAATCAAAACCCCTGTTTATCGAGAGAAAAACCAATGGTAGCCACTTTAAAAGGACGAGATGTTTTAAGAATAACCGACATGAGTAGCCAAGAAATCAGCGCCCTACTCAATCTATCGGCACAGCTTAAAGCTGGTAATCTTAACCCTAGCTGCAACAAAGTCTTAGGATTGCTATTTTATAAAGCTTCCACCAGGACCCGGGTTTCCTTTACCGTCGCGATGTACCAGTTAGGGGGACAGGTAATCGATCTCAATCCCAGTGTAACCCAAGTGGGGCGCGGGGAACCCTTAGCCGATACAGCCCGGGTACTCGATCGCTATCTCGATATTCTCGCAGTTCGCACCTTTAAACAAGAGGATTTAGAAGCTTTTGCTAATTACTCGCGCATCCCGATTATCAACGCTTTAACAGATTTAGAACATCCCTGCCAGATATTAGCCGATTTACAGACTATCCAAGAGACTTTTCAGACTTTACGGGGAATTAACCTCACCTATGTGGGGGATGGTAATAATGTCGCTAATTCTCTCCTCTTAGGTGGCGCTTTGATGGGGTTAAATGTGCGGGTTGCTTCCCCCGCAAACTATCAACCGGATGGGGAAATTGTCGCCAGCGCCCAAGCTATTGGCGAGAAAACCGGTAGTAAAATCTTAATTACCGACGATCCCGTTACGGCAGTAAAAGACTCTCAGGTGGTCTATACTGATGTCTGGGCAAGTATGGGACAGGAAAGCCTCGCTGATGCCCGAATTCCCGTTTTTCAGCCCTACCAAGTCAATGAACAGCTCATGAGTCACGCTGACAAAGACGCAATTATTCTCCATTGTTTACCTGCTCACCGGGGGGAAGAAATTACCGACGAGGCGATCGAGGGTGTACAATCAAAAGTCTGGGAACAAGCGGAAAATCGGATGCACGCCCAAAAAGCTTTAATGGTGAGTTTATTGGGATTAATCTAGCTGCCGATGCTCAGTTACCTAAAATAATTATTAAACTACATAATCTATCGTCACCGGCTCTGTCCGACACTAGAAGTTAACGCTAGGATTGATGGTAAGAGCAATAATCAGGGCAGCCTCCACACACACTATATGTCAGACACCTCCGCAGTTAAACAATATCTCGCCCATTGGTTTCAATTGGGAAAAAAAGTTATTTGTCCCAAAAACCAAGCTATGCTATGTCCGCTGCCTATCTTCAATGGCGATCGCTATTCAGCGGAGTTTGAAGATTGTTGGCAAAAAATGCTCGATCCTGAAAGTGGCGATTGTTACCTAGAAGGTACTCAACAAACTATCCAAGACTTACTTTCCCCTCAATGGGAATTTCATCCCTGCGCTCGCTGTACTATACCTGTACCAATTGAGGTGCTGGGCCAATCGGGTTTATCCTGTCCCTGCCATGATTTGAGTAATTGGCCCAATTTAGAATTACCCCTACCCCATTTACCCGTCAATAGTCAAGAAAATCTCGATCGCATCCGGCAAAGATTGCTAAAAAATTCTCCCTCACATTAAGCAGACAAAAAGAGACGTTAGGAGTAACGTCTCGAAAAAAGGGTTGATATTTAACGATTTCTGCCAAAAAAATTGACTAAATCTCGCAATCTCTCGCTATATTCTCCAGTTAAAGCTTCCTGACGATAGCGCCATGACCAATTCCCTTCTGCGACACTGGGGGTATTCATCCGCGCATCCGATCCTAAACCTAACACATCCTGTAACGGCACGATCGCCTGATTAGCCACGGAACTATAGGCAAGTCGAATCAGATCCCAAGCTACTCCCTGACCACTGGGAGCGCCAAGATATTGATATAGTCGCGCTTTTTCGTAGTCATTGGCGTTATCCTGAAACCAGCCCACAGTAGTATTATTATCGTGAGTGCCGGTATAAATCACACAGTTGCGTTCGACGTTAAAAGGAAGATAGGGATTACCCGCATCACCCCCAAAAGCGAAGTGAAGAATCTTCATCCCCGGGAAGGCAAAGTGATCGCGAAAATCTAGGACTGCTTGGTCAATATCGCCCAAATCTTCGGCAATAATCGGCAATTTACCCAAACGAGTGCCAATAGTATTAAAGAGATCATAACCCGGGGCCTTCAGCCAATGACCATTAATAGCATTTTCCTGGCCAAAAGCCACGGCCCAATAGGCCTCTAATCCGCGAAAATGATCGATACGGATGATATCGACTAGGGAAAGAACCCCTTTTAAACGGCGTACCCACCAGTCAAAGCCCGTATTTTTGAGATAATCCCAGTTATAGAGAGGATTGCCCCATAATTGCCCCGTTTCTGAGAAATAATCTGGGGGAACCCCGGCCACTTCCAAGGGATTACCGGTTTGGGGATCTAGTCGGAAAACCTGCGGATTTGCCCAAACATCGGCACTATTATGGGAGACATAAATGGGGATATCACCGATAATCTCGATACCGAGGGAGTTAGCATAGCGTTTTAGGGCTAACCACTGCTCAAAAAACTCAAATTGCAGGAATTTGTGCAGAAAAATCTCCTCTTGTAACTCCTGTTTCGGTGTTTCCAACGCACCCCAATGACGTTCGCGAATTTCCGTCGGCCATTCCATCCATACTTTACCCGGGTAAGCGTGGGATAAAGCCATAAATAGGGCATAATCCTCTAACCAATCAGCATTGCCAGCACAAAAGCCGGCAAACTGTTTGTAAAGAATTGTGTCAGAACCCTTGACAAAATTGCTCGCCGCCTTTCTAAGTAGGGGAATTTTCCAAGCGATCAATTTATCAAAATCCACTTGATCGAGGGGAAAATCGGGAATATCCTCGAAATCTGCGTCACTAAGCAGGTTTTTTTCCCGAAGAATATCGAGACTAATCAGGAGATGATTGCCAGCAATGGCACTAAAACTCATGTAGGGAGAGTTACCGTACCCTGTCGGGCCTAAAGGGAGAATTTGCCAGAGTTTTTGACCACTTTGAGCCAAAAAATCGATAAATTGATAGGCTTCCCTACCTAGTTCTCCAATCCCGTAACGACCGGGATGACTGGTGGGATGAAGCAAAATACCGCTAGAACGGCTAAAAGCCATGAAAAAACCCCCTTATCAGTGATTCGGTTAGCAGTTATTAAGTGTTTAAAGCTGAATGCTCACTGCTATCTCCAAGCTAACCCGATCTCGATCGATAAGGGCAATACTTAACAACTTTATTAGACCTATGGGACAAAATGAGACACAACAACTTAAGCGGGTGAGGGGAATCGAACCCCTATCATTAGCTTGGAAGGCTAGGGTTTTACCACTAAACTACACCCGCGTTTTTTTAGCACTTTCGTTAGTTTAACACGAATTGCCAATTTTTGCAAGTAGAGATTTTCAGCTTGTTAATCGCCCCTAGATGGTTATAAATTGCCTAAAAATCCCGATCGCTCCTTTTTATCCCCGATTTGGCTAAAAGTTTCTTCCACGCGATCGAGGTCTAGTTGGGAGAAATTATCGATCGCCCAGTTAGACACTCTCTGCATAAAATGGAAGGGATAGGTATGAGCGATTCCCACCACCTGCATTCCCGCTCTTTTTGCCGCTTCGCAACCAACAAAAGTATCTTCAATCACCAGACATTCCCAGGGTTGCAACTGTAGATTAAAATTCCAACGATTGAATCTTTCCACGGCCAGTAAATAACCATCCGGTTGGGGTTTACTGGTGCTAATCTCATCACCGGTGACAATGACACTAAAGTAATCCCCAAGGCCCACCCGTTGCAAGATTGATTCCACTTCCGAGCGTATTGCTCCCGTCACCAAACCGATTTGTAAATCCCTGGCCTTAACCCGTTTTAAAAAAGAGTATATCTCTTCATAAATAGGAAGTTTCTCTAATTTTCCTAATCTTTCTCGGTATAAACTGGCTTTTTTGTTAATTAACTTAGTCAGATACTCCTCGGTCACTTGACGACCGCGACGGGTGAGAACATTACGCAAACAGACGCGATCGCTTCTTCCCAGACATAACTCCGCAAATTCCGACCCTAGGGGCAGCAAATTTTCTCCGAGCAAGATTTCATTAATTAACTCTTGATGGATTGGTTCATCATTGATGATCACCCCATTAAAATCGAACAGAACAGCCTTTAACATCAATCTTAGACAGAAAAGCTAATAAATACTAAATATTCTTGATTATACTAAAGTTTTTCGTTGGGGCCGGGTGTGGGTAAGCTAAGAACTATTTTCCCCCAATCCCCCCCGAAGTCGGGTAGGGTTGACTCATGAATCAACCCTACCTTGAATCAGCCCTAGGGGGCAGGGGTATCAAAGACAAAATCTATCTTCTATTTAATCAGAACCACTTAATTATCGGAACTAAAAAAGGCTTATATATATTTTGGCACGGATTCCCATTATACTAGAAAGTATAAGTCAAATCGAGGGATTTTGTCAAGTCTTTTTTGCCATTAATCTATATAATTTTCGGGCTGCTCACCAGTCATTGTCCTGAAAAAAATCATGCCCTGGTTTGTCAAACAAGCATATATGCAGCGGTTAACCGAGACAGCACAGGAGACAAAAACGAGTTATTGGACAGAAAGAGGCGATGGGATGTTATTATTTAAAGCCGATTCCCCGGAAGCAGCCGAATCGATCATCGGGCAGCATCCCCTGGCGAATAGTAGTGGAATAGGCTATTAAAGGAGTGAACCCTGTGCAAATATTCACAACAATCCCCGGTTTACGCACTTTTTTGGCTGATTATCGCCATGATCATAGTATTGCTCTCGTGCCAACCATGGGCGCTCTCCATAAAGGTCATGCTAGTCTAATTCGACGGGCAGTGACAGAAGCGGAGGTAACTGTGGTTAGTATTTTTGTTAATCCTCTACAATTTGGCCCCACAGAGGATTTTTCTCGCTATCCCCGCAGCCTTGACAGCGATCGCCAATTGTGTGAATCCTTGGGAGTTGCTGCTATTTTTGCTCCGAGTGCGGAAACTTTAGGAATTGGTGATTCTGAGGAGATAACCGCAGTTGTTCCCCCGATTTCTCTGACTAGCGGGTTATGTGGTGCTTTTCGTCCGGGGCATTTTCAGGGAGTAGCCACAATTGTCACGCGGTTGTTTAATATTATTGCACCGACGATCGCCTATTTTGGTGAAAAGGATGCCCAACAGTTAGCGGTTATCCGGCAATTAGTCAGGGATTTAAATTTAGCGATCGAGATTCGCGCTTGTGCTACAGTGCGAGAAACATCGGGATTAGCCGTTAGTTCTCGCAATCAGTATCTATCAGTCATAGAAAGGGAAAAAGCGACAATTATCCCCCAAAGTTTGCAATTAGCTCTCGAAAGTTTTCGTTTAGGGGAAAGACAAAGGGAAAAACTACTGGCTATTGTCCAAAAAAATCTCGACAAAGTACCAGAATTTCGCTGTCAGTATCTGGATTTAGTCCATCCCCAAAGTTTACAACCGATCGAGCAGATCGAGACAAGGGGACTGTTAGCGATCGCTGGATTGATCGGTCAAACCCGTTTAATTGATAATATTATCTTGTGTCAACGTCGGCCAGTTATCGCTATTGATGGGCCTGCTGGAGCGGGAAAATCCACAGTCACGCGCTTAGTAGCGGAAAAATTGGGGTTAACCTATCTCGATACCGGTGCGATGTATCGCGCAGTGACATGGTTAGTGGTGAATTCCGGTCTGGATTTGTCCGCAGAAGCGGCCATCGCCGAGTTATTATCTTTAGCAAAGATAGAAATAATCTCGGCCGATAGTCCCGGAAATGCGACTATAGTGAAGATTAATGGGCAGGATGTGACTTTAGAGATTCGCTCTCCCGCAATTACCGCGCAAGTATCCCGAATTGCCGCTCAAAAAGCGGTGCGACAGCAGTTAGTCACCCTGCAAAGACAACTGGGAATGTCGGGGGGAATAGTTGTGGAAGGTCGAGATATTGGTACTAATGTTTTCCCAGAAGCGGAATTAAAGATTTTCTTGACAGCGACACCCGAAGAAAGAGCGAGAAGGAGATTAAAAGACTTAGAAGCGCAGGGAAATGGGGGTATTAGTCTCGCAGAATTAACCCAAGAGATTGAAAAAAGGGATTATTTGGATAGTAATCGCTCCCTAGCACCCCTGCGAAAAGCCACAGATGCGATCGAAGTTAACACCGATCATCTCACTATTGCAGAAGTCACGGAAAAAATCACTGCTCTTTATCATCTTAAATCAGGTAATTTAGGGGGATAATTATGAAGTTAAATTACCTGACTTTCTCATCTATCTGTTTAACGGTAACTTCCTTGATAATTATCGGCAGTCCAGCTATATCTTTAGCCGATCATAGATCACCAATAACTTTAGCTTCTCGGGATTTATCAAACCAGCAACAGGGAAAAAAAATTATTCTTAATGGTCGTTCTTTACCCGTTTCTTGGCGACAGTGGACAGCAGCAAATAGTACCAGAATCGCCATGGGTGACACGGGAGCAAGACAATTATTCGGCATGGATTTTCTTAGCACAAATGATCCGAAAAAGCAACCGATAAGCTGGTTCAATTTACAAACTTTATCAGCTAATTTAATTGATTCCGATCGCTGGCTAGATGTTACGGATATTTTACTAAAAATGGGGGCAACAACCACTATTAATGGCGATAGTTTAACTATTAACTTTCCTGCTCCCCAGATTGAAGATATTCAGCTAGAAAATTATGGAGCAGTACAAAGGATTATTATTCAACTCGATCGCCCGACCTTTTGGCAAGTTAGTCAGGCAAAAAATCAAGCAGTGATTACCCTAGAAGGAAATGCCCAGCAATCGCTTATCTCTAGGTTTCAACCCAAAACTATTAGCAACAGTAACCAAAATAACGATGAAGATGATCTAGGCAACTCTAATAATAACTTAGGCACTCAGATCACTTCCTTAGAAAATAATGGGGTGATCAGTCGTTTAAAAATCAATCTTCCCACTGCCTACGGATTACAGATCAGCAGTGTGGATAATCCTCCCCGAATTATCATTGATTCTCGTCCCGATGCTATGGATGAAAAGCGCATTGTTTGGCAGCCAGGGTTAATCTGGAATCAAAAATATATCCAGTTAGATCAAGATTGGTTTCCCGTAACTTGGTTAGAAATTGATCCTAGAAATCCTCAGATAACTATTAAACCAATCACCGCTAATTCCACCTCAATGCGCGGCACTAATCCTCTGATCACGATTAATAGCGAAAGTAATGCAGTAGCGATGATTAATGGCGGCTTTTTTAATCGTAATAATCAGTTACCTTTGGGGGCAATTCGTGTGGATGGCAAATGGTTATCCGGACCAATTTTAAACCGAGGAGCGATCGCATGGGATAATCGTGGTAAAATCAGGATCGATCGCCTGAGTTTAGAGGAAACCCTGATTACTGCCACCGGACAGCGTTTTCCCCTAACCCAGTTAAATAGTGCCTTTGTAGCAGCCGGCTGCAGTCGTTATACTCGTGATTGGGGAAGTAATTATCATCCCCTCACCGAGCGCGAAACCGGGTTAGTCGTCCAAGGCGATCGCATAACGGAGAAATTAAATAATCTTTTGCCACAGGATAGTATAGACATACCGGAAAATGGCTATTTAGTCATCTGCCGAAAGACAGATATTAATTTAAAGATTGGTGAGACAGTCAACCTCGATAGCGTCACCCTACCGAGAGATTTTGCTAATTATCCCCAGATTTTAGGTGCTGGTCCCCTATTATTGCAGAATGGGCGCATAGTTTTGGATGGAAATGCCGAAAAATTTAGTCCGGCATTCCAAAATCAACAAGCTTCCCGCAGTGCGATCGCAGTTAGCCAAGAAGGAAAAATTTTGCTAGTTGCTATCCATAATCGCGTCGGGGGAAGGGGGGCAACTTTAGGCGAATTAGCCCGAATTTTGCTGTTAATGGCGGCAAAGGACGGTTTAAACCTAGATGGGGGTAGTTCCACCGGGATAGCCTTGGCGGGTTATCTGCTCGATCGCTCTGCCGTTACCGCTGCAAAAGTCCATAATGGAATAGGAATATTTTTATCCCCGTCTCCTTGAAAGGTGTGAAAACAATGGATAATAGCGACTGGATTAAACAATTGCTGCTGATGGGTATTGGCACTACTTCCATGGTGGCAGAAAAAATCAAAGAAGTGAGCGACGAATTAGTCAAAGACGGTAAAATCAATTCTGATCAGGCTAAAAACTTTGTCGATGATCTGATGACACAGATGAAGTCTGAACAGGGGAGCTTCGAGAACAACTTAGAACGCTATATTCGCCAGATTTTGCAGGATTTAGGGGTTCCCCGACAATCGGAAATGGACGAACTGCGGGGAAGGATTGATAGATTAGAACGACAGGTGAGAGACTTAGAGAATAAACTCTGGCGTTAGGGAACTATGAAATCAATGCGCGAAATCTTGCTCAGTTTTGCTATTATTGCGGTTTGTGGCTTATTTTTAATCGCTGCTTCTCTCTTTGGTGGAGGGGAAAAAACCAATGCGATCGCCGCAGAAACCAATCCACCCGCTATCACTCAAACTATTAATAAGGAAATCATCTCCATGGATTTAGATCAAGCAGTTACCACCGATTCGGGACTAAAATACATCGATATCGTGGAAGGAACTGGAGAAACTCCCCAAAAAGGTCAAAAAGTGACTGTTCACTACACGGGAACCCTGACAGACGGCGAAAAATTCGATAGTTCAAAGGATCGCAATCAACCTTTTACCTTTACCATTGGAGTTGGTCAAGTGATCAAAGGATGGGATGAAGGAGTCGCATCGATGAAAGTCGGTGGGCAGCGTACCTTAATTATCCCCCCAGAATTAGGTTATGGTGCCCGGGGTGCTGGTGGGGTGATTCCTCCCAACGCGACTTTACTTTTCGATGTGGAATTGTTGGGAGTTAAATAGGTTTTTCCTCTGATTTTTCACCTCTACCCGCATCGCTCCTGAATGCGGGTTTTTTGACAAATTACTGGGAGCTAAGGGCAAAATCAGGAGGATTTAGTAAATTCTAGACCGTTTTCGCTGCCGTAACGCTCCATAAAACGCATAAAACGATCCCACTCTGCGGGAGAATTAAAAATAACCGTAGCTTCGATCGCCATGGGTTTACCGTTGATAAATTTGCCTTTTACTTCCCTGGTGACGATTTCTCCTTCCTCATCGATGAGATACATCCCAGTGATTTCCTCGGTTTGTTGATCTCCGAGGATAGTCGGTTGATCAAAATAAAATTTTGCCGATCCCTTCTCTCCCGTTTTAGTGCGACTTAAGCGGATATCGGGAACAACCGGTTCTTTTAACCCCCTGGAAAACTGAATTTCTGCCATTACTTTTCTTTATCCTTCTCATAAAATAGACATTTCTAGATCATCTCACACCAAGTCGCAAGTAAAAAGCAGATGGGACACCATAAACTTAAAGTATCCACGGTAAACTCGCGGGAGTGGGTTTGACTACTGATAACCAATAACTGAGATGAGATGGTTTTATTAGAAGCAGCGGTTCATTCTTCCCTACGCGCTTTTTTACGCGAACAAGGACGCTTTTACTGGTCTCATCATCTCACTATGGGGCGACTGGTGGCTAGAGCTTTACGCTTAAAACGTTCCTCTCTCATACAAACTGGAACTACTCTCACCCGTTATTGTCTGAGTTATCTCACCCCGGCTCTTTTAGGTGATACACCCGTTCTGATTGTTGCCCCCGAGTCAGAATTAAATCTACTGTTAGAAGTGGAAATCCCCCGTCTGCAAACATGGTTACAAAGTCAGCGAGATATCCTCAAAAGCGATCGCTTTCCCGCTAATTTTACTGGTTTACTCCTCACCACACCCCAACAATGGTTAGAGGATAAATTGGGCAATCTCGGTCATTTTCCCCAGAATATCGCCACTATAATCGATCGAGCCGAAGATTTAGAAACTTGTCTAGTAGATTATCTCACCGTCACCATTACTCCCGAACAATGGTCTGCTTTAGAGTCAGCATATCCCCAGCATAGAGAGTTTATAGACTTAATTAAAGCACAACTTAGCCAAAGTATTCTTGGTCATCCCATTAATCCCTATAATTGCTATCTCATTGATGCCAAGGAAAAAGAATATATAATTGCTCTCCTGCAACGCTTGCATCAAGACTTAACCACTGATTCTATTTGGCAACTTTTAGCGGCAAAAATCCCCGAGCTTAATTATCTCCTCTGGACATCAGTAGATCGAGAGCGAGAAGAATTTACCCTAAAAATCAGTCCTTTGGAGGTTGCTAGTTTTTTCAAACCAATTTGGCAGCAGCAACCCTTTGTTTTAATCGGCAGTTTTTTAGATAGCGAAAAATCCGCTAATTTATACCGTCAAAATCAGGGTATCGGAGATATTTTAACTCTAAAGTTTGCAGCTGATCGCGAAAGTGAATATATTCATTTATATCTACCTGATCGCATCAGCGCCCCCAATACCCCCGAATTTCAACCGATGTTATTAAAGCAAGTGCGGGAATTAGTTAGTGCTAATCATACCAGTGAACAACCGATAGTAATCCTGATTGAAGATGTTCCCCTCAAGGCACAAATTGCCACCCAACTCGCAGCCGATTACGGTTCGCGAGTGCAAGTGGAAAAAACAGGGATTAATAGTAATACTATTCTCGTTTGTGGTTGGCAATTCTGGCAAACCCATCAAGAAAAATTTCTTACTCCCAGTTTATTAATTATCGCTACTTTACCCTTACCCTCCCCCGAAAATCCTCTCGTTGCTGGCAAAATTGCTTACTATAAACGACAACATCTCGACTGGTTTCGTGCCTATCTTTTACCCACAGCAGTGAGGGAAATTCAGCAATCTGTTCAGTCTCTCCGGGAGTGCCAGGGTTGTGTGGCTGTCCTCGATAATCGAGTCAATGCTCGCAGTTATGGCCGACAAATTCTCTCCGCTTTAGAACCCTATGCTAAAGTTAATTATCTCGATCAACAATTCTTTCAAGATAAAGATTAAATCAGTTATCAGTTATCAGTTATCAGTTAAGTAGCTGGTTATAATTAAATTAAAAATGGATTTTAGGTTCGATCCCCCCTGCTACCCTTGATAAGGGGGGTGTCTGACAACTTTTAACACCTACCTACTTATCAGTTTACTGTTCACTGATAAAATCCCCACCAGAGCCATATTTCCAACTATCCAAATAACGATGATAAAGATATTTTTGCTTGTGGGGTAACTTTTCTAAAACAGGTTTTAAGGTGGTTGCTAAGGGATATAAACCACTATACAAAGCTAAATTAAAATAATGTCCCGTCCAATCAATAAAAGGACTGATACCCACTTGTGGAATCATTGGTAAAACCAATTGAGGATTAACTAAAGGCAAAGTTTTTGAGAGGGAAGAAAACTGCACCACATCCTGTAAAAACGGTTTTAATACCTCATTTCCCAACTTATCCATTACCCGAAAAACTCCACTCATTAAGTCATTAATTTGATTGGGATTAGGGTTAGCAGACATCGGGACACTCATAGTTTTTTGAAATAGCCACGTTACGGATATATTTGGTTGATAGGGTTGTAAAAGTGCTAAATCTTCTCGACTTAAAGCATCAATTTCTAAAGCTTCCTCGATGGCGAAAGTTAGCCTTTTTAAATGCCTGACCATTGCTCCAAAACCGCCAAAACTTACCGGAGATTGACTACCGCTACTATCTCCCACTGCCAGAATTCTTGACCAAGGCATTTTTAAAGGACTTTGACGATAGGCAGGGAAAAAACCCGCTAGAAAACGCTGAAACTTTACCGCTTCTAAATCTACCTTTTGATACTCTGGCAGTAATCTTAAATACTCCTCCATCAAAAATTCTAAACTAAAGCGATCGGGATGGGTATCAAGATAGGTAAATAAATAAGTTGTCCGACCATCCCTAGCGGGAAATGCTTCCCAAAAGTATTGACATTGGTGCAAGATTGGGGTAAAAGAATAAATCAAATCACCAGTTTCATTACTGGGAAAACCCTGACCGCAACTACCCACCACTAAACAAACTCCATCGGGTTTTTCTCCTTTTCTTGCCTGTTTTGCAATTGGCGAAAAATGACCCATGGCATCGATTAATAAACGAGTTTTTAAAGTTACTTCTCCCGTTTTAACCATTACTCCATCGGGATGAATAATACCCCCGCTAAACCCCGAATTTTCTAATAACTTTCCTCCCGCTTGCAAAAACTTAGTTTTTAAAGTCTCTAGCAAATAAACCGGATCAACACCAATATTTAAAATATCTCTAACCCAAAGCTCATAACCTTGATAAAATCCCACCCTAGCAGGATTATATTCCGTCGCTATTGCTTGATTTAATTCAGCTTCGGTCAATAAATCTAACTCTAAAAAACTGCTTAATTCTAAACGGGAAATATTCCACTCCTGCTCACGACCGCGCAGAATACCTCTTTCTAATAATGCCACACGCCAGCCCCTAGTTTGCAAAGCAGCCCCGATAAAAATTCCCAAAGTTCCCCCCGCAATAACTAGATCAAAATCCGTCTCTCCTAAAGATTCTTGACTTTGATTAATTACCGTAGGAATAACTGGATTTTCTAAACGCAAAGCTTGCCAAGCTCGATCGCTGGCCCGCAATTGTTGTAAACTCTGAGGAGATACTCGATCGAGTAAAGATGCAAATAAAGACATAATCTTATATCAGTTATCAGTTGTGAGTTTTCAGATGTGAGTTATCAGTTATCAGTTATCACCTATCACCATATCCAGAGTAGAAAACTACTTAGATTGGAAAAACTTTTTTCCTTCTTCAAAGAGTTTATTAATATCCTTGAGAGAAACCCCAAAAATCGCTAAAACTCCCGTGAAAACTAATAAAAAACCGATAAAACTATTTCGATCATAGAGAAATAAACCCACCAAAACGATAAAATAGGGAGAGAGAATTTTACTAATATTTTCAACTACAGTAACCACCTCTGGAGTAGGAGTCTCAACAAGATTAATATCAGTTTTATCCTGATCCGGTTCGAGATTTTGCTTAATTGAAAACATCACCTCCTGTAGGTCTTTTACCTCCGGTGGGTTCGGTTCCTTCGCTGGTTTGCCAAACATTGTTAACTCCCTCGCTAATTTATCTATATCCTCTATGGTAGCCAAAAAGAGGGCAAGCCTGTGGGGTTACAGATACTTGAAATTTCATTACAGATAGCTGAAATTTCAAAGTCTGCAAACTTGCATCAATTTATTTTGATAAATTAAGTGCTTTCAAGGCTTACATCTTTTTTATTGAAAATCTAT
>NZ_JADEXY010000117.1 GCF_015206885.1 Microcystis aeruginosa LEGE 91341
CAACCAAAAGAAGTCAAGCTGTATCCTTAACAAAGGAACAGTCAAACTAGGAGCCGTGTGAGGTGAAAGTCTCATGCACGGTTCTGAATGGGAGGGGAGGTCGGTGACGACCTTCTCGACCCCTAATATAAGCTTCTATTTGAACAATTACTTAACCTGAGTCGATTATGGCAGAAAATTATTGGTCGCGAGAGGATGATAATGAAGAATTAGACCCGATTGGTTCCCTCCTATCTGACTGGTCCGATCCCGAAGATGAGGAGGACGAATTTAGGAGCGAAATTTTTCAAGGCCTATCGGGACGCAGACAGAAAGCGGCTTTTAGCCTCATGGCGATCTGGACAATAATTATCGGACTTCATTGGCTGAGTTGGGGTTATTGGGCAATTATCGCCTTAACTATGGTACTATCGGGGCAAGCTTTGCGGCTGCTGTTCACGAAACCGGAAACGCCGCCAATTCCTTTACCAGATTGGGATTTAACCTCTGTCCCCAGGGTGTCCCTCTTGGTAGCGGCCAAAAATGAAGAAACCGTAATCACGAAACTGGTTAATTATCTCTGTCATCTAGACTATCCCCAAGATAAGTTAGAAGTTTGGATCGTCGATGACTATAGTACCGATAACACCGGTGCAATTCTCGATCGCCTTGCTTTAGAATATCCCCAATTAAAAATTCTCCATCGTGCTGCTAATGCCGGAGGTGGCAAATCCGGCGCCTTGAATCAGGTTTTATCCCTGACTAACGGGGAAATTATCGGCGTATTCGATGCGGATGCGGGATTATCCTCCGATTTACTGCGTCATGTGGTCCCAATGTTCGACGATCGAGAAGTGGGTGCGGTACAGGTGCGAAAAGCGATCGCCAATGCTGCCGAAAACTTCTGGACCAAAGGACAAGCGGTAGAAATGATCTTTGATAGCTGTTTTCAACAGCAACGGATCGCGGTGGGAGGGATCGGAGAATTGCGCGGAAATGGTCAATTTGTCCGTCGTAGTGCCTTAAATCGTTGCGGGGGTTGGAATGAACAAACGATCACCGACGATCTTGATTTAACTATTCGTCTCCATATCGATAATTGGAAAATTAATGTCTTAAATTTTCCCGCAGTAGCGGAAGAAGGGGTGACAACTGCGATCGCTTTATGGCATCAGCGCAATCGTTGGGCCGAAGGTGGTTTTCAGCGTTATCTCGACTATTGGAAAGCGATTTTAAAGTCTCCCATGCCTTGGCCGAAAAAGTTTGATTTAATTGCTTTTTTGCTCGTTCAATATATCTTACCTGCGGCCGCTATTCCCGATCTTTTAATCACTATTACCCAGCATCAAGCTCCGATTTTAACTCCTTTAACTGGTTTGGCTCTTTCCCTTTCTGTCTGGGGGATGGTGACAGGATTAATCCGAGTCAATACGGGTAAAAAATTGACTTTTGCTCTCGGTTTAGACATCCTTGCTCAAACCATTCGCGGCATGATTTATATGATGCACTGGTTTATTATTATTCCCAGTGTCAGCCTGCGGATGGCTTTGCGTCCTAAACGTTTAAAATGGGTGAAAACCGTTCATCTGGGGGAACATCTCAGTGCCGAAGTTTAATTTTCGAGGATAGACTCCAAAAACTTTGGCCTTATTAGGACTGAAATCCCCTGTCAGTCAAGGTTACAGCCTTTGAAAACCCTTTTGGAAAAAATTTCCAATTTCCTTAATCATGCTTGCTACCAATAATGTGTTAATTTAGATACAGAATTGAATTCCGTGACAGCACTGGGGTGGCGAAAAGCGCTCGCTCCAGTTTTTTTTGTGATCGGTTAGCGGAATGTCTGCGCTTGTTAATCACTTTAAGGTTAAATCTAGCGAAAATGCCATTAATTTCTTATCGAGAAAACGGGTTTCTTGAAGAAACCCGTTTTCTGTGGTTTTTTTTGCGGGAAGCATCCCCCTCTCCTCGTAGGTTAAGGGGGTGAGATCATAACAATCCGTTGCCAAAACCGACTTCTCAGAATACAATAGAGAAGAGTAGTCATTCATCGCTCAGATTGGTTAAGATGATATTACATGACTAATAATATTGACCATGATCGATTATTTAAGGAGTTAATCTCCACCTTTTTTGTCGAATTTATCGAGTTATTTTTTCCTCAATTGATGGATTATTTAGATAGGGACTCGATTACTTTTTTAGACAAAGAAGTATTTACTGATGTCACGGAAGGAGAAAGGTATGAAAGCGATTTAGTCGCACAAGTTAAGTTTCGCGGAAAAGAATCTTTTTTTCTGATTCATGTAGAGGCGCAGGAAAGTTCCCGCAAGTGGTTTAATCGGCGAATGTTTACTTATTTTGCTCGCTTTCATGAGAAATTTGTCTTACCGATTTATCCGATTGTAATTTTTTCTTATTCAAAGCCAAAAAGAGAAGCAATTAGTCAATATGTAGTCGATTTTCCCGATTTTAAGGTGTTAGAATTTAACTATCAGATAGTGCAGTTAAATCGATTAAATTGGCGAGATTTTCTTAATCAACCGAATCCGGTTGCTTCAGCTTTGATGGCTAAGATGAACATTGCCGAGAAAGAGCGAGCCAAGGTAAAAGCGGAATGTCTGCGCTTGTTAATTACTTTAAGGTTAGATTCAGCGAGAATGCAATTAATTTCTGGATTTATTGATACATATCTCAATCTAAATCCAGTGGAAGAGAGACAATTTCAAGAAGAGATTAGCACATTTAGTGGACCTGTACAGGAGGGAGTTATGCAAATTACCACCAGTTGGATGCGTCAAGGTATCGAACAAGGTATCGAACAAGGTATTGAACAAGGTATTGAACAAGGTATTGAACGGGGTATTGAACGCGAAAAGACATTGATTCTTCGTCAAATTAAACGAAAGTTAGGGGAGATTAATCCTTCATTGGAAACTAAAATTATGGAGTTAAGTATTGATGATGTCGAAGTATTAGGAGAAGCTTTATTCGATTTATCTACGGTTGAAGATTTAATCAATTGGTTAAATACTTTATAGCGGTTCTCGCATCTGTGCGGCACACTTAAACCTTTGCTGATTAAGCTGTTCAGTATCGGGAATGTACCTCTTGTGAATCAGAAACGCTATAATTACCCTGTAAAATTTTCATGGTGAGGAAGTAATTCATAGATAAGCTTCATCGAGAAAACGGGTTTCTTGACGTTTTCTGGACTGCTTCGGGGAGGAAATTTCAGTTAACAGTTAACTGTTAGAGGTGAGGTCTGCCAAAGGGAATTGACAGACGGCAAAACATAGGATAGCATTTGTATAATTCTTATCAAAATACGGAGAAAATATGACTCTAGTTATTTCCCAAGAAGTGATTAAAGCAAGTGGTTTATCAGAGGATGAACTGTTGAAGGAAATTGTTATTATGTTATTCCAACAACATAAGATTAGCTTGGGAAAAGCAAGTGAGTTATTAAGTGTTAATCAAATCAAGTTTCAACGGCTGCTTTCTGAACGAGGAATTTGTATTCACTATGATGTGGCTGAGTTTCAGGAAGATATTAAGCATTTAAAAGAGAAAGGTTGGCTATGATTATTATTAGCGATACTTCTCCTCTCAGCAGTCTTGCTCTTGTTGGTTATCTATCAATCTTAAAAGCCTTACAAGCCCCAAATATGATATAGATATTTATATAAAATTGAGCTGCAGCCTTTGACTGATTACTGAAAGGTCTCCTATCTCAACTAGAAAATTAATTTTCACGACTACTTATAGTTAATCATGTATTTCTGGCAATTTCGTGTTTATCAGCGTCCTTTGCTGCGTCCCCTACAAACCCATCACGGACTTTGGCAAATTAGGGAGGGAATTATTATTCGCTTAGAAGCGGAAGATGGACGTATTGGATGGGGAGAAATTGCTCCTTTACCTGAATTTGGTTCGGAAACATTATCGGCAGCAATATCATTTTGTCAAAGTCTCGAAAATCCCCTATCAATAACTTCAATTTTTTCTATTCCCGAACAATTTACCGCTTGTCAATTTGCCTTTGAATCAGCTTTAGAAGATTTGAGTATAGAGAATCAATCAAGAGAATTAGAACCGAAAAAATATAGTTATTTATTACCCACTGGTGCGGCAGTATTTCCCTGTCTGGATGATATTCTAGCCGCTAATCAAACTAATACTTATAAATGGAAAATTGCAGTTAATTCTCTCAAGCAAGAGTTAACCTTATTTGAAAAATTAATTGACCGATTACCCAGGGGAATTAAATTGCGTTTAGATGCCAATGGGGGATTAAGTATTGCTGAAAGTAAAATCTGGTTAAAAATTGCCGATGAATCTAAAATAATTGAATTTATCGAACAACCTTTACCCCCATCTCAATGGTTAGAAATGTTGCAATTAAGTCAAGATTTTACCACGGAGATTGCCTTGGATGAATCCGTAGCTAATCTGCGACAAATAGAGGAATATTATCAACGGGGATGGCGAGGAATTTTTGTAATTAAACCTGCTATTACTGGTTCAATACAAGGGTTAAGAAATCTCTGGGAAAAATATCCCTTAGATTTAGTATTTTCCTCGGTTTTAGAAACGAATATCGGCAGAAAATCCGCTTTACGTCTAGCACAAGAATACCCCAGAAAGGGGCGAGCTTTAGGTTTTGGTGTGCAACAATGGTTTAATAATAGTGAACCCGATTGGTTAAAAAAACTATGGACGACATCAGCAAACAATTAGCATATCTCAATCAGAAAGATTGGTTATATGGATACAATAGCCAGAAATTTTATCAATTATATCAGTCCTATTCTCGGCAATTTATCGCCGCAGATAATCCTCGATTAACTATACTGCTTGCTGAAGTCAATCCCATTAAATTCTTAGCGATATTCTTGGCTGCTGTCAGGGTCAAAAGTTGCCTGTTTCTAGCTAATCCCGACTGGAAAACTAACGAATGGCAACAGGTTTTCTCTCTGGTGCAACCCGATTATATTTTTGGTGAAAATATCAAGGTTTTTAACTATAATTATCCTCCTGTCAATCCTTTGACTAATTCTCTGATGATACCCACGGGGGGAACCTCGGGAAAAATTCGCTTTGCTATCCATAACTGGTTAACTTTAAATGCTTCTGTCAAAGGTTTCTCTGAATATTTTCAAGTCAAGCAGGTTAACTCTTTTTGCCTACTGCCTTTATATCATGTTAGTGGTTTAATGCAGTTTCTGAGAAGTTTTTTAACGGGGGGAGATTTTGCTGTTATTCCTTACCATAAAATCAAACAAAAGCGCATAAATAATCTCAATCTTCAAGATTATTTTATCTCCTTAGTTCCCACTCAATTACAACTTTTTCTAGAAAATGATCCTCGCTGGTTAGCCAATTTTAAAACAGTTTTACTAGGAGGTTCCCCTGCATGGCCATCTTTACTAGAAAAAGCTAGAGAATATAATATTTCTCTGTCTCCTACCTATGGAATGACGGAAACTGCCTCACAAATTGTCACTCTTAAACCGGAAGATTTTCGACGAGGTAATAATAGTAATGGACAGGTATTAACCCATGCTAGGATAAAAATTAATCCCGATAACCAGAAAATTATTATTGAAGCAAAATCTTTATTTTTAGGCTATTATCCCCATCTTAATCAAGTAAGCTACTTCGAGACGGATGACTTAGGTTATTGGGATGAAAGTGGTTATTTATATATCATTGGTCGCGATAGTCAAAAAATAATTACTGGAGGAGAAAATGTTTATCCTTTTGAGGTAGAAACTGCCATTAGACACACTAATTTGGTTAAAGATGTGGTGGTTTTAGGATTGCCAGATTCTCGATGGGGACAGATAATTGTCGCTTTTTATGTCCCCGTTAATTCTCAGATAGGCCAGACAATTATTCAATCCCAGATTAAAGATAAATTAGTCAATTATAAACTGCCGAAACATTGGATAAAATTACCAGAGATACCAAAAAGTCCCCAAGGCAAGATTAATCAAACCACTTTAATTAAATTAGCCGAAACTTTTTTTACACCGAGTCAAACTCTCGACGATACTTAACCAAACCTTGCACTCCTGTTAAGCAATTAATCCGTAATTCTAACACCATAAATACCTCCGCTGGGACGGGATACTCACAGGATAAATTTTTAGTTTGAGCGGTTATAAACCCAAAACGATGATAAAAATGCGGGTTTCCTAAAACCACCACTGCATCAATTCCTCTAGCGGCACATTCCCTTAGACTATATTGAGTTAAAAGAGAACCGATGCCCTTGCTTTGATAATCGGGTAAAATGGCTAGGGGTGCTAATCCCAGCAGATTTAAATTAGGTTTATCTTCCGACTCTAAAGACACTGGACTATAGAGAATATGACCGATAACTTTTTCTTCTTTTACAGCAACAAAAGACAAGACAGGGACATTATTTCTTAAAGCATTGACTAAATTGGCTTCATTTTCCCGGCCAAAAGCCAAGGAATTTACTCGGTATATGGCAGCAAAATCGCTGTTTTTTTCGCGACGAATTTCTGGTAATGGTAATCTCTGGCTCATTTTATTAATAAATGTTAAAAGTTGATAGCTATCTTGCTAAAGATTGACCGCTCAGGCAATAATGGGAAGGTTTATCATCCCCATTAAAGTAAAGAATGCTCAACGCTTTTATTTGGCTACCGATTATAGGGGCGATACTGATTGCCTACACGCCTCTAGAGGCGAAAAAAGTGCGAGGATTAGCTCTAACTCTTGCTGTCGTTCTCTTACTGCTTAATATTCTCCTTGGCTGGCAATTTGACCCTAGTAACCCGCAAATGCAGTTCACGGTTAACCTGCCTTGGATTAATTTCCTCGGTTTCAATTATGCCCTCGGTGTCGATGGCTTATCATTTTCGTTACTTTTTCTTAACAGCATCTTGACAATAATTGCTCTTTATGCTAGTGGTACAGAGGTTAACCGGCCGAGATTTTACTATTCCCTGCTCTTGTTACTCAATGCTGGAGTAGCGGGGGCCTTTCTAGCACAGGATTTACTGCTATTTTTCCTATTTTACGAATTAGAAATCGTCCCGCTTTACTTTCTCATTGCCATTTGGGGGGGTCAAAGACGCGGTTATGCGGGCATGAAATTCTTATTATACACGGCAATTTCAGGCTTTTTAGTGCTTATCTCTTTCCTCGGCTTAGTTTGGCTAACTGGTGCTGATAATTTCGCCTATAATCCCCTTTTATCGAATAATTTAGACGTTAAAACCCAATTACTGCTCCTCATCCCCCTTCTGATTGGATTAGCCATCAAAATCCCGATTTTTCCCTTTCATACTTGGCTACCGGATGCCCACGTGGAAGCATCTACCCCCGTTTCTGTGCTTTTAGCGGGAATATTACTCAAATTAGGAACCTATGGACTGCTGCGCTTTGGAGTCGGTTTATTTCTCGATGCTTGGGTAACTCTCGCCCCTTGGTTAGCAACAATAGCAGCTATCAGCGCTCTCTACGGGGCCAGTTGCGCTATTGCCCAAAAGGATATGAAAAAAGTAGTGGCCTATTCTTCCATTTCCCACATGGCCTATATTTTACTAGCGGCGGCGGCCACCACCAGATTAAGCATCACTGCGGCGATTTTGCAGATGATTAGTCACGGTTTAATTTCCGCTTTATTATTTTTGTTGGTGGGAGTAGTGTATAAAAAAACCGGCAGTCGGGATGTGGATTATCTACGCGGTTTATTAAATCCAGAAAGAGGTTTACCAATCACGGGAATGTTAATGATTTTAGCGGCCATGGCCAGTGCCGGCATCCCCGGAATGGTGGGATTTATCGCCGAATTTTTAGTTTTTCGTGGCAGTTTCCCGATTTTTCCAATACAAACGCTCTTATGTTTGGTTGCTAGTGGTTTAACCGCAGTATATTTTCTCCTGATGATTAATCGGGTTTTCTTTGGTCGTTTAACCCCTGAATTATCGCGCATTCCTCGCAGTACCTGGCCCGAAAGATTTCCCGAAATTGCTTTGGCTTTATTTATTATTGTTTTGGGATTACAACCGAGTTGGATGATTCACTGGAGTGAAAACCAAGCATCAGTGTTATTAACCGGGACGGCAATCAGTCAAAAGCAATCATAGAAAGCTTTTTCGGAATTTTTGAAACCTAGACCGAAACTAACTTGTGGATAGGAGCCGAAACGTCAAAAATTTTTGGCTTTGCGGAGGGAATTAACCGTTAAAACCACCTGTTCCCCCACCAGTTCAATTTCTTCTAAAGTATTAAAACGACTCAACCCGAAGCGCAGGGAAGCATAAGCGAGAGATTCGGGGCGACCCAAGGCAGTTAAAACGTGAGAGGGGGCGGTATGGCTAGAAGAACAGGCAGAACCGGAGGAAAGAGCCACTATTGGCTGTAATCCTAACAATAACGCCGCACCGTCCACCCCTTCAATACTAATATTTAAATTTCCGGCTAATCTTTGGCTAGGATGACCATTGAGATAAATTCTGTCTAATTGACTGATAATCTCCCATAAACGGGCTTTTAACTGGTTTAAGTGGCTGGTATCTTCTTCGATCGCTTTGATGCCCAATTCTACCGCCTTGGCAAAACCGACAATTTGCGGCGTGAATATTGTACCCGATCGCAATCCTTTTTCCTGGCCTCCCCCTTGAATTTGAGCGACGAGACGGACTCTGGGGTTTCGGCGCCGGACGTACAGCGCACCGATTCCCTTTGGTCCGTGGACTTTGTGGGCAGTTAAGGACATCAAATCTATATTCATTTCCTCCACATCTAGGGGAATTTTGCCGATTGCTTGGGCCGCGTCCGTATGAAAAAGTACCTGATACTGGCGACAAATCGCCCCAATTGCCGCTAAAGGTTGAATCACCCCAATCTCGTTATTAGCAGCCATAATTGACAGCAAAATCGTGTCAGGACGCAAAGATTTTTCTAGTAGTTCCAAGTCAATTAAGCCATCAGCACCGACGGGTAAAATTGTCACCTCAAAACCCAATTTTTCCAGATAATGACAGGGATCTAAAACGGCCCGATGTTCTGTCACCACCGTAACTATGTGCCTTCCCTTGGCGAAATAAGCTTCGGCAACCCCTTTGATAGCGAGGTTATTGGCCTCCGTTGCCCCACTGGTAAAAATAATTTCTTCGGGACTACTATTAATAGCAGCGGCGATTGTTTCTCTTGCCTGTTTAACCGCGGCCTCGGCTGTCCAACCATAGACATGATTAATACTACTGGCATTACCAAAGTGTTCGGTAAAATAGGGCAACATCGCCGCCAGAACTTGCGGATCTAGGGGTGTCGTGGCGTGGCAATCTAGATAAATCGGCTTTTGAGACATATTTTTCCCCTGCGGGGGATTTGGGAAGGAGATATCCTCTGTTTTCAGAGAATCTCTGAAAGTGGATTGTTAATCTATGTTAACAAAAAAGTATCGGATAGTAGTCAACAGCTGACGACTCGGACCAGAACTTTAAGATTTAATAATGAGAGCGCAATCGCTCTCTGACAGCAGTTACAATTTCCCTATTCCAATGTTGTTCAGTAACCCAACAGGATCAATAACACATATTTTCCCGCTCAATCATGGCTAAAAAATCGAAGGCCTTTAGTGAACTGCTCAGGCTGCAGAAAATGTCTCAAGGGTCTGAAAAACCCTTGAAAAGCTTTGAGAAGAAATAAAGGCGATTCCGGCGGTTGGCCGAGGTTGACCCTGAGGAAAAAATGGCGGCTTTAGACGCTTGGAAAAAACACCTGATTCATTACCCTATTGACCATCGAGCAGCGATTTGGAGGAGAGAGATTTGTGATGGATGATTCCCAGAAATACGAGGCTGACTGTCAAAGGATAAGAAAAGCCAATCATGAATTACTAAAGGATTTTGAGAGTTGGCTAGAATCATCAGGTTTGTCGGAAAAAACCATTAATAATCATGTTTCAAATATAGATTTTTATATCAACGAATATTTACTCTATGAGGATGCAGTAGAAGCTAAAGACGGGGTAGATATGGTCGGTTACTTTTTGGGTTATTGGTTTATCAAAAAGGCACTGTGGGCCAGTCAATCAAGCATCAAGGCTAACGCAGGTAGTCTGAAAAAGTTCTACACTTTCTTACTGGAAAAAGGTCTAATAGATAAAGATGATTTGCAAGAACTTAAAGAAACCATCAAGGAAGAAATGAGTGAATGGCTGGAAACTCTAAAGCGATACGATGACCCATCGACTGAAAATATGTCGGATGTTTGGTGATTTTAACCGAGGGGCAATCCCCCAACCTCTGGCTGGGCAGCTATAATATCATTGTCAGGACACAATAAGAGCGAGACAATGGAAACAGTAGAATTAGAAAGCTGCCAGTCGATTCTTAAAGCTGGTAAAACGACGACAGAAAGAGCTTTAGAATTGTTTGACGCTCTCGAACCCGTGAGTTTAGACTTTATGCTCGGTCTTTGGCAAGGTTCTGGACTTCAGACAAATCACCCCATGGATGGTTTATTAGAGGCATCTAATTGGTATGGTAAAGAATTTGTCGATACTGAGAATGTCCACCCCCTGTTATTTTTAGATGGTCAGGGAAAAATTTTTAAGGTGGCACCCAATCCCACGGCCATGAACTGGATTTTGAAGCTGCCGATACTGAAAAATAATTCTCTGAAACCTTTGCTGATGCTGACCAACTCCTTGCTAAAAACAGAGACAAGTCAGGCTAGACTGCGAATGATGGAATATCGGGACAAAGTCAGCGCCACGATGATTTATGATTATTTGCCGATTAATGACTCTTTTCGGAAAGTAGATGATAATACAGTGCTGGGAATTATGGATTTTAAAAACTTTCCCCAGCCTTTCTTTTTTGTTCTCAAGCGATGTCAAAAACATTTTAATTCTTGAGGTTGGATTTGAAATTGTTCGCGCTCGTCCAGTTGCCAAGCTTGTAAATCGATCGCTCGCCCTGAAACTACGGAGACAATTAAATAAGTATATCCTGACCAGGCTAATTGGCGATCAATTTCCGAGGGAATGGCGGCATGATCGGGATGGGAATGATAGATACCGATAATTTCTAGCTGGTTTTCCCGGGCCGATTTTTGAGCTTGTAAAAGCACTTCTGGGGCAATACTAAAGCGGTTTTTTCTATTGCCTGACCAGTTATTTTCTGTTGCTTGTATGCTGATCACTTCGGCTGCTGTCTCGGTAATTTTTCCTAGGAGTAACCCACAACATTCTTCGGGATAGGTGGATTCTGCGTGGGTGAAAATAGACTGGTAAATTTTTTCTGTAATCAGGATCATAGGATGGAGTAAACAAGTCGCAAATGCTATGGACAACAGGGTAAGCGCATCTCAATTTTGGACTACCATTTTTTTGCTTCTAGCTGGCTATTTTGTCACCCGCCAACTGAGTTTAAGATTAACCCAAAAGTTCCAAACCGTGACGATAGCGATCGCAATAAAGTTAGCTAGATAGCGATTGATTCCTAAACCATTAAAGAGAAGGTTGAGGAGCAAGACGTTTAAAATTAAACCGGCTAAACAGATTAAATTGAACTTGAAAAATCTTTTCCAGCGTTTATTCCAACCCCGTTGACGAGCGGATAAATCGCCAAAAGTCCAGCGATCATTCCAGATAAAATTATTAATAATTGCTAATTCGGCGGCGATGATTTTACTGCGGGTTAATCCCCAACCTAAAGCGGCGGGATCACTGAGAAGATAGAGAAAGGCCATATCGACAAAAACCCCGGTTAATCCCACTAAACCGAAGCGAATAAATCTATCTAAAGGTAGATTGACAATTGCATCTAAAAACCTTAGCGGCTTTTGAGAGCGCAAACGCAGCAGATGGAAGATATATTCTAGCCATTGTTTCCAAGTTACCTTACTTTCCCCCTCTAGCCGCTCTTGGAAGACATAACCCACTTCTCCGATGGTTTTGATGTGACCTTTGCCGATGACTTCTAGTAAAATTTTGTAACCGGTGGGATTGAGAATCGGACCGGCGATCGCTTGACGGCGGACCATAAAGTAACCGCTCATGGGATCGGAGACGCGACCGACCACCTCTGGCAGTAGAATTAAACCAAGAATTTGAGCGCCGCGAGAGAGAAATCGTCGCAGCAGACTCCACTCGCTCACTCCTCCTCCTTCGACGTGACGACTAGCAAGAGCTAAATCGGCTCCTTTTTCGATAGTTTCGAGGAGATTATAGAGAATTTCGGGGGGATGTTGCAGATCTCCATCGATTACTCCTAGTATCTCACCTCTTGACCCTTGCCAACCCCGCACCACTGCCGACGCTAATCCTTTTTCTCCCTGACGACGCATCACCCGCAGTTGCGGGTAATCTGGGGTTAATTTGCTGGCTAATTCCCAAGTGCGATCGGGACTGTCATCATCGACGATAATTAGTTCATACTGATCGGGAATTTTTCGATCGAGTAATTGACTGAGATTCTCGACTAGGGGAATAACGTTATCTCGCTCGTTATAAGTGGGAATAACTAGAGATAATTTGAGTAATTGCGGCGAATCTCTAAGAATATAACTATTATTGCTGGTAATTTCTTCAATTTGCTCTAAAAAAGGAATTTGCAAAGAGCCGACGGGGGTGGTTAAAAAGGGATAGGATGGAGAGTTTGTCACTCGCTTACACTCACAGACTAAAACAGGTTTAGAGACGCACAATTTACCGGCAAAGTTGTTGAAACCAGAATTTTGAGCTAACTACTGGCGATGCGGAATCCTAATACACTATAGCGATTATCGGGACTAAATTGGCCCCGACTAGCGGAGCGACATTCCCTCAATTCTGTCCCCCAACCACCTCCACGCAGGACGCGATAACGATTGCCGGTGCTATTAGGATCGGCCGGCCATACTTGGTCATCGCTGGGAGCATTTTTATAGTTGCGATGCCAAGGATCGGCACACCATTCGTATAAACTGCCATGTAAATCGTATAATCCGAAGGCATTTGGGGGAAAACTACCTACAGGGGTGGTTTTAGCTCGAAATTCGCTCTCTCTTTCCACTGCGTAGGGAAATTTAATCCCATAGTAGTTAGCGAATTCACTGGTAAGGGTGGCACCAAAGTAGAAGGGTGTGGTAGTGCCGGCACGACAAGCATATTCCCATTGTGCCTCGCTTGGGAGTCGATAGTTTCTGCCGGTGGCCTTGGCAAGTCGATCGCAAAACTCGATCGCATCATACCAAGAGATGCTATCGACGGGTAAGTTATCCCCTTGGAAGTGGGAGGGATTGGGGTTTAAATCGCGGTTAATTTTGGGCAGATTAGCGACAATTTGCCATTGTTTTTGGGTTATCGGGTATTTACTCAGGTAAAAACTGTTCACCTTGACTAAGCGCTGGGGTTTATCACTACCGGTAAAGTCTCCTTTTTCTCCGTCCGGTGTCCCCATGATAAAAGTGCCAGCAGGGATAGCAATCATCTCTAATCCCGCAAGGGTTTCGCTGTAGTATTCGGCACTGCGGGAATTGCGCTCGATCACGAAACCGCTAGGATCGAGAGTAACGGTTTCAAAGGAAAACCTTTGTCGGGGGGGAAAAGAGGAATTTGGGGG
>NZ_JADEXY010000118.1 GCF_015206885.1 Microcystis aeruginosa LEGE 91341
CCCTTGATAAGGGGGGTGCCGATAGGCGGGGGGATCCCCCTTGATAAGGGGGGTGTCTGACAACTTTTAACACCTACCTACTTAGATTAATTACTATTTTCTTCAGGAGGAGAAGGTGATAAAACCGGAGGAGCGATCGGTTCAATTTTATCCTCATTAACCGGGGGATTAATCACCTCTGGAACAGGAGAAGGAGAAGGAGAAGGAGAAGGAAGGGGAGAAACTTGAGGACTCGGCTCTGTTTCAGGAAGAGGAACAGGAATAGGAATTACTTCTTCTGGGGTGGGACTAGGAGTTAATTCTGGAGTCGCTTCTGGACTAGGAATCACCTCTGGGGTAGGAGTCGGGGATGGGGTAGGAGTCGGGGAATAAATGGGAGTCCGTTGACGAGAAGGTCGTCGGATAGGGGGAAAATCTTGGGAGGGAGGAGCAATTATTTCAGGACTAGGAGAAGGTTCAGGGGTTGGTGATGGTTTAATTTCCTCATTTTTAGGTAAAAGAGCCATAAATCCCCGATATCCTAGGGCAAAAGCTCCAATTGTCACCGCAAAAATCAGCAAAATCCACAGCCAAGGATTCTTTTTTTCCCCAGAATTGGTTTGAATAACCACAGTGGGGGAGACGGTTGGTTTTGGGGGTGTAGAGGACTTTAATCGGGGACTATGGGGAGAAACCGCGATAGTTGGTTGGGTGGACAAATCGGGGGATATTTCTGCCAAAGCTGCTAACATTTCCCTAGCAGTGGCAAACCGATCGCGGGGATGAAAACGGATCGCTCGATCGATTACCATAGCTAAATTAGGATTAACATTTTCTGCCTCCTGTCGCCAGAGAATTTCCCCCGTGCGCGAGTCAGTTTCTAGATATTGGGGAGTTTTTCCCGTTAATAAAAAAATCGCCGTTAAGCCTAAGCTATAAAGGTCACTAGAAAAGACCGGTCTCCCGGCAGCCTGTTCCGAAGCCATATAACCGGGGGTGCCAAGGGCGATCGAATAGGCACTTTTTCCCGTAGGATCGAGTAAGGTGGCGACTGCTTCTTTCATTACCCCAAAATCGATTAAAACGGGCAAATTATCACTATTTCTTAAGATAATATTATCGGGTTTCACATCCCGGTGAATAATGCGGCGACTGTGAATAAAATCGAGAACAGGCAGTAAATTCTCCAAAATCGTCTGCACTGCTGAGGAGGATAAATTTCCCTGTCGTTGCTGTTTTTGGGTTAGTGTCTCCCCTTCAATCCACTCCTGCACCAGATAGAAGTGATTATCTTGGGCAAAATAACCGTATAAACGGGGTATTTGGCGATTTTGCTCCCCCAATTCCTCTAAAACGCTTGCTTCTTTCTGAAAACGTTCTTTTAACCATTCTGGCATCTCCTCACTTTGAATAGCCGGCTGCAATTTTTTAATCACACAGCGCCGTTGAGAAGGCATATTCGTATCGATAGCGATATAAGTTTCCCCAAATCCCCCCCTAGCAAGGGTACTAACAATTTGGTAGCGATTGTTTAAAAGCACTAGATTCATTACCCTGAGAGTGCAAGCGTGGTCGTAAATTGTTCCTAGACTAACATTCTTTCGTTAAGGAAAAAGTCAAGGGAAAAACTAGAGTAGAGTCTAAGGAATCCAGCGACGGATTTTCGTCCACAAAGGTGCATTATCTTGGCTGCTCATCTCCTGAAAACCTTGATAACAATCGTAGGCGCGATTAAGATGGGCAGTGATTTCTGTAGCATTGGGATGGGAATTGCGATCGGGATGCCAATAACACAAGAGAGTTTTATAATTATTCTCAATCCGGCTAGTCGTGCTAAAAGGAGTAATCCCCAAAACTCGCCACCAAACGGGATTAGACGACTCTATAATCATCACGGCCAAGGAACGAGGCGAAGGATAGAGAATTTGGGCGATTAATGACCAATCTGCTCCATAACACAGCCGATAAACCGCTTTAACCCGCTCTTTTCCCAACTGTTTACAAGCTTGTAAATGCCATTGACGAAAATCCCTCCGCATCTGCTGATGAGTTCGCAAATCTCGCCTGGCGAATCTGCCCTCAGCTAGTTTATTAGTCCCGATAGTGTTAAAGTTACCATTAGCGATCGCTTTTAGATCCCAATAGAGATGATAAAAAGGATCTTGATTCAAGGCGAGACTTTCCAGAATTTCCTGAGCGTAACCTCTAGCCGGATTTAATTGTAATAATTCCCGTAATTCCCGACAAAACTGCTCATTTTCGGGCATACCGCGCCATTGCCAATAATTAACATCCGGTTTTGCCAGAGACTGCCTATATACACTGCGCCAAACTTGCGGAACAGTACAAGCGATCGGGGTAGCCAAGGGAGTAGCCAGGGGACAAAATTGACCCTTTAAAGAGCTTTCAGGAGCATCTTCTAGCAAACAAGCAAGATGATAGGCGGGATGACTACGGGGCTTTTTTTGAGGGCTAATAAACCAAAAAGCCGTTAAAATGACAATTAAGTACAAGAGTAGAGAAAGAATTTGCTCCGCCATCGCAACTTTATAGTTAGTCTGCTCAGTTACCCGAAGAATTATAATTGGTGCTATGGTCGCTGAAAAGTTCTTTGTATCTTGGCTGATTGTCAGAAATCCACAAAACGGGGTGATATGCCAAAAGTTTCCATATATTCCTACTTTGGTTATTCGGAAAGTTTCTGTATAATTAGCTAAACCTAAAAAATGAGGCAAAATAATGACGGACAAAAATAAGCCAGAAGAAGTTCAAGAGGCAATGATTTCAGTGGGAGTGGGTACAGCCATTGGAGCTAGTGCATCGGCAGTAGTTGGCGGTATGGGACTTGCTGTAGGAGGAACTGCTCTAGGAGTCGGTATGGCTCCAGTAGCAGCGGCAGGAGCAGTGGTCGGCACGGCAGTTTACGGAACCAAAAAAGCAATAGAAGAACAAGACGCAACGGCAATTGGAGCAGCGGCAATTGGTGCGGGTGCTGGAGCCGGTATATCAGCATTGGTTGGAGGTATGGGATTAGCAGTAGGAGGGACGGCAGTTGCGGTGACGATGGCTCCCGTAGCGGCAGTAGGAGCAGTAATTGGTTTGGCTGGGTATGGTATCTCTAAATTATTCACTGAGTAAGTAATGGCTAAACGGAAAAGACAGTCCCCCAATGCTGCTCAAAAATTAGTAAGAGGAGCAATTCGGGACTTTATTAATCAGCTTAATGGCATAGTTATTGAGCCGGAGATAAATACTCCTGTAAAGGGGACAGAGGCTTGGTATCGGGACAAACTGGCTGGGGAATTAGGAGGAAAAACCGAGGTTTACATTGATAAGGTAGGTAGAATAGATGTCTTAACTAATACGGAAATAATTGAAGTTAAAAATACAAAAGGTTGGAAATCAGCGATTGGCCAAATAAAGAGTTATGGACAGTATTATCCCAAACATAAAATGAGAGTTCACCTATTTGGGAAATTGACGGAAAGTAAACTGGAAACTATTCAGAGAGTATGTAACCTAGAAGGTATAACTCTAACTTGGGAATAGTATGATCGCCGCTATGGTAGATATGGTAAAGTGCGTTCCCTGATGCAAGTCCTACCGCTGCAGCGATCGATTTTGGGGAACACACCATGGTCATTGATTAAAGTAAATGATAATAATCTAAAAACGTCTAGGCACAGCGACAGACGGGAGTGCGATCGAATATAGACAAATATGGAGGCATTTTACCTTACTTTTTGGAGCCGTGATCTGTGGGCAATATGACATGATTAATAGAAGAAACAGGGAGTAAAGAGCATGACTACCTATCAAGATGTTCGCCGGCAAGTGGAGAATCTCACCCCAGAAGAGCAACTTCGCTTGTTAAAAGAGTTAGCTGTAATGGTACGTCGCCCTATGCTTGTTAAGCCCAAGCATAGCATTATGGAACTAGAAGGACTAGGAAAAGAAATCTGGAATGGACTTGATGCTCAAGAGTACGTTAATCAGGAACGTGCCTCATGGAATGGCTGATGCAACTACAAGGTCAAGTTGTGGGGTTGGATACCGCACCACTCATTTACCTGATCGAGCAAAATCAGGCATATTTAGGGCTTGTGCGTGCCTTTTTTGGGGCGCTAAGTCGAGGCGAGTTTCAAGTTGTTACCTCTACGTTGACGCTGACGGAAGTTTTGGTGCATCCATTACGCTCAGGCAATGTAGAACTTGCCTGCCAGTATCGTGATATTCTTCTCGATCAAGAAGACTTAATTACAGTACCTATTTCCGTTGAGATCGCCGAAGTTGCCGCCCAGTTAAGAGCAAGACAAAACTTGCGAACTCCAGACGCAATCCAGATTGTCACTGCTATGGGAGAAGGTGCTATGTTTTTCTTGACCAATGATGCCCGTTTAGCTGCTGTCCCAGATTTAAAAGTTTTGGTTTTGGATGCTCTGTAACAGTACGCCAATCTGGTAGAGTTCGTTCCTTAAACATTGATTAAAGTAAATGATAATAATCTAAAAACGTCTAGGCACAGCGACGGACGAGAGTGCGATCGCTTATGATGGGGTTGTAAATTTTTGTTACGAAGTGCAGTCAGATTGAAAAATTGGTGCTAAAAGTTCGGGAAAAAAAAGGGGAGAATTAATCCCCCCCATTAATTTAGACAAAGAAACTATTGACCGCAATAGTGCCGAGCGCCGGTAAAGTACCCGTTAACCCGGTGAGATTAATCACCAAATCATTAGCACTTTGGAAACCCGCCGTACCGTCGTTGATAATTAGGTAAGTAGAAGAACTATTGTCCCGCACTAAAACAGCACTGTTAATTCCGAGAGCTTGATTTCCGGCTGTTGCCCCATTAGCATCAATGAAGACGTTAGTAACAATGGTGTTAATATTGGTCGTGGTGCTATCTGTTGCCCGGGTAAAAGCGACAGGGGCATTAATTGCCGCACCAGCTTGACTAAGCAGGTCAATTTTATCAGTACCGATAGCAAAATCCGTAACTCGGTCTAGGGCTGCGGCGGTAGATTGACTAAACTGGAAGATGAAGATGTCTGTCCCCACCCCACCAGTTAAAGTATCGATTCCAGCAGCACCATTGAGGCTATCGTTACCAGCGCCACCGATTAGGGTATCGACTCCAGCAGCACCATTGAGGCTATTATTGCCACTATTCCCTGTAATCTGGTTATTTAAGGCATTACCCGCACCATTAAGATTACCAGTACCTGTGAGAAGGAGATTTTCCACGTTGTTGGGAAGGGTATAGGAAATGGAAGCTTGCACGGTATCGGTTCCCTGGTTGAGAGCTTCAATGACCAAATCCCCGGCGTTATTTACCGTATAAGTATCATTTCCGGCTAATCCAGTCATGGCATCTGCTCCAGAAGTACCCACAAGGGTGTCCGGGCCAGAAGTACCGATAAAGTCATCATTATTGATGGTTCCGGTGGCAGTAGCAGTGGTAATAGTAGCGCCGTTGGTGGCATTGGAGAGGGTGACGGTAAAGTTTTCGTTCGGTTCTACTGTTGTATCTCCCTGAACGTTAACAGTAATTACTTTTGAGGTTTCCCCGGCGGCAAAACTCAAGGTTCCTGACGGGAACAACCCTCCGACAAAATCCGTGGCATTGGCAGGATTGGTTCCCGTGCCGGTAACTACCCAGTTAACGTTATTGGTTCCCGTGGTATTAACCGCACGAGTGACGGTGAAAGTAAAGGCTTTACTGCCACTGTTGCCCTCGGTTTGATTGGCACTGGTGGCGGCAATGGCGAGGATGGGGATTGCGGGGGTACTCACGGCCCACAACTCCTCACCGTTAACGCCGTTATCGGCAGTGAAGAACAGGGTGCTGCCCACTACTCTCAGATTACGGGGGTTGGAGCCATTGGAACCGGGGCGGATGTCCCCCACCAGAATCGTGCCGGCCGCCGTGCCGTCGCTTTTCCATAATTCCTCACCGTTCACGCCGTCATCGGCAGTGAAGAACAGGGTGTTGCCCACTGCCGTTAGATTTTCCGCGACGGAGCTAGGGCCACCGGGGTTGATATCTTTGACCAAAACCGTACCGGCCTCCGTGCCGTCGCTTTTCCACAATTCCCGACCGTTCACGCTGTCAAAAGCAGTAAAGAACAGGGTATTACCCACCGCCGTTAGATTGCGGGGGGGGGAGTAAGAGGAACCGGGAAAAATATCCTTGACCAGAACCGTACCGGCCTCCGTGCCGTCGCTTTTCCATAATTCCTCACCGTTCACGTCGTTATTGGCAGTGAAGAACAGGGTACTGCCCACTGCCGTCAGATTGCGGGGGGGGGAGTAAGAGGAACCGGGGCGGATATCTTTGACCAGAACCGTACCGGCCGCCGTGCCGTCGCTCTTCCACAATTCCCGACCGTTCGCGCCGTTATCCGCAGTGAAAAAGAGGGTATTGCCTACTGCTGTTAGATTGCGGGGGTCGGAGCTAGAGGAACCGGGGCGGATATTCTTGACCAGAACCGTACCGGCCGCCGTGCCGTCGCTTTTCCACAATTCATTACCGCTAACGCCTCTGGCACTGAAGAACAGGGTGTTGCCCACCGCCGTTAGATTGTCGGGGTCGGAGGTAGAGTCACCGGGGCTGATGTTCTTGAGTAGAACCGTGCCAGCCGCCGTGCCGTCGCTTTTCCACAATTCCTCTGTACGGCCGATATCGACAGTGAAGAACAGGGTGTTGCCCACCACCGTCAGATTGTAGAAGTAGGAGCTAGAGTCACCGGGGTTGATATCTTTGACCAGAACCGTGCCGGCCGCCGTGCCGTCGCTTTTCCATAATTCAGTACCGTTCACGCTGTCATAGGCCCGGAAGAACAGGGTACTGCCCACCACCGTCAGATTGCTGGGGTAGGAGCCATAGTCACCGGGGCTGATGTCGGCGACCGCAACTGTACCGGCCGCTGTGCCGTCGCTCCTCCACAATTCCTCACCGTTAACGCTGTCATAGGCAGTGAAGAACAGAGTATTGCCCCGGGCCGTCAGATTGCCGGGGTAGGGACCAAAGGAACCGGGGTAGATATCTTTAACTAAAAAAGGAACGGAGTCCTCGTCAACAATGGTCGCGGTTGCCGTAGATGGAGTGCCGAGAGTAGCTCCGTTGGTGGGATTGGAGAGGGTGACGGTAAAGTTTTCGTTCGGTTCTATCGTTGTATCTCCCAGAACGTTAACAGTAATCACCTTACTGCTTTCTCCCGGGGCAAAACTCACTACCCCACTGGGTAACACTCCCCCGACAAAATCGGCAGCGTTAGCGGGAAAAGTGCCAGTGCCGGTAACTGCCCAGTTGACGTTATTGCTTCCGGTGGTGTTATCCGCACGAGTGACGGTGAAGGTAAAGGCTTTGCTGCCACTGTTGCCCTCGGTTTGACTGGCATTGGTGGCGGCAATGGTGAGGATGGGGATTGCTACATCATCATTATTGATGGTTCCCGTGGCAGTAGCGGTGGTAATGTTAGCGCCGTTGGTGGGATTGGAGAGGATGACGGTAAAGTTTTCGTTCGGTTCAAATGTGGTATCTCCCAGAACGTTAACGGTAATCACTTTACTGATTTCTCCCGGGGCAAAACTCACGGTTCCTGACGGGAACAATCCCCCGACAAAATCGGCAGCGTTAGCAGGATTGCTGCCGCTGCTGATAACTATAACTGCCCAGTTAACGTTATTGCTTCCCGTGGTATTGCCAGAACGAGTGACGGTGAAGGTGAAAGCTTTACTGCCACTGTTGCCCTCGGTTTGACTGGCATTGGTGGCGGCAATAGCGAGGGTGGGAATTGCGGGCGTACTCACGGCCCACAATTCCTCACCGTTCACGCCGTTATCGGCGCTGAAGAACAGGGTACTGCCCACTGCCCTTAGATTGCTGGGGTTGGAGCTAGAGGCACCGGGTCGGGTGTCGGCCACCAAAACCGTACCGGCCGCCGTGCCGTCGCTCCTCCACAATTCCTCACCGTTTACGCCGTCAAAAGCAGTGAAAAAGAGGGTATTACCCACTGCCGTCAGATTGCCGGGGTTGGAGCTAGAGGAACCAGCGCGGATATCTTTGACCAAAACCGTACCGGCCGCCGTGCCGTCGCTTTTCCATAATTCCTTACCGTTCACGCCGTCATCGACAGTGAAGAACAGGGTGCTGCCCACCACCGTCAGATTTTCCAGGCTGGAGCTAGAGAAACCGGCGCGGATATCTCTGACCAGAATCGTACCAGCGGCCGTGCCGTCGCTTTTCCATAATTCAAGACCGTTCACGCCGTCATCGGCAGTGAAGAACAGGGTACTGCCCACTGGTGTTAGATTGCGGGGGGAGGAGCTAGTATAGGAACCGGGGCGGATATCTTTGACCAAAACCGTACCGGCCGCCGTGCCGTCGCTTTTCCACAATTCAGTACCGTTCACATCAAAAGCAGTGAAGAACAGGGTATTGCCCAGCGCCGTTAGATTTTGCAGGCTGGAGCTAAAGGAACCGGGGCGGATATCTTTGACCAGAACCGTACCGGCCGCCGTGCCGTCGCTTTTCCATAATTCCTCACCGTTCACGCTGTCAAAGGCCCGGAAGAACAGGGTACTGCCCACTGCCGTTAGATTGCTGGTGGGGCTGATATCCTTGACCAGAACCGTACCGGCCGCCGTGCCGTCGCTCTTCCATAACTTTTGACCGTCATTGTTGTCATCGGCAGTGAAGAAGAGGGTGTTACCCACCGCCGTTAGATTGCGGGGGTAGGGACCAAAGGAACCGGGAAAAATATCTTTGACCAGAACCGTGCCGGCCGCCGTGCCGTCGCTTTTCCATAATTCCCGACCGTTCGCGCTGTCATCAGCAGTGAAGAACAGGGTACTGCCCACTGCTGTTAGATTGCGGGGGAAGGAACCAGAGAAACTGGGAACAATATCTTTGACCAGAACTGTACCAGCCGCCGTGCCGTCGCTTTTCCATAATTCAGTACCGTTAACGCCGTCCTGGGCCTGGAAGTACAGGGTATTGCCCACCGCCGTCAGATAGCGGGGGTCAGAACCAAATAAACCGGGGAAGATATCTTTAACTAAAAAAGGAATTGACATGATTTTTTCCTGAATAAAGGGTGAAAATTAAACAGTTAGGTAGTGGTGCAAAATAAATTTCCTAGTGGAGATAGGCAAGAGGCAAGGGGGGGTTAGATTTGTGTAATTAATTTTGCTTAGGTACTTAAGCCAACCCACGTTCATCTCTGGCATAGATTAGAATCGATTATTAACATTGATTTTTGCTTATGATTTATTATGGTTTCAGTGGGTATTAATAGAAGTCATGACGCTGACCTAGAAAGATTACTGCGGCTATTTTACTCAAAGAATCGTCAACCTTTCAAGGTTTTCATAACAAAAATTAACATTTATTACAAGAAACCGGGTTTCTCAAAGACAAGAAACCCGGTTTCTCAAAGAAACCCGTTTTCTAAATAGGTTCTCAAAGAAACCCGGTTTCTAAATAGGTTCTCAAAGAAACCCGGTTTCTAAATACCAAAGAAAACGGGTTTCTCAAAGAGTTTCTCAAAGAAACCCGTTTTCTAAAGAAGAAGGTTTTCTAGATGTTGATTTTTGCCAAAGACTGCTTAAATTCTGCGAGAGAATTAGCGGTAGCTGCTAATTTAACAATCTCTTGTAATGTAGATAGTACCGAAACTTTATTCAGGTATTGTTCTACATCTAAAGGAACTTCACCTAAGCGAGCTTGCAAAACTGTTTTGACAAAATCACGAGCATTTTCTAACGCGCCAATTTCCTTGCCAATTTCCTTACCAATTTCCTTGCCGCGTTCGATTCCTCGTAACTCCATATTACTTACTAAAGGCATGGTTCTTTCCTCCTCAAATTGTTTGATTTTACTCTCTAAACTTGACTGCAATTCAGGGAATAAAGTCATCATATTGTCGATAATTTCAAACAGCTTACTAAGTAAGGTAGGTATTACCCACACTACTTATTTATGATGATACTAAAAGACTTCCTACACTCCTCAAAAGAATTTACTATAAGTGCGGCTTTTAACATCTCTTCTAAAACCGAAATAACTGAAGCATCATTGAGACATTGTCCAATATCTCCAGGGATATCGCCTAGTCGGTTTTCCAAAACTTTTTTCACAAAATCACGAGCATTTTCTAACGCTCCAATTTCCTTACCAATTTCCTTACCGCGTTCGATTCCTCGTAACTCCATATTACTCATTAAAGGCATAGTTCTTTCCTCCTCAAATTGTTTAATTTTACTCTCTAAACTTGACTGTAATTCAGGGGATAAAGTCATCATATTGTCGATGATTTCAAACAGTTTAATTATCTGTTCCCTCTCGAACTCCTTTTCATATAATCCCCTGATTAATCTCCACTTCCACTGTTCCCGTTCTGGCAGCTTCCCAGTAGTCGCTTTTGTTTTCAGGTGTGCCATGACTATTATAGCAAAGGGATTGCTACTTGTTTCTAGTTCTGACCAGCTTTCCTCATAGTCCAGTAATTTAACCGTTGGGAATTTCAGACTTACTTCACAACCAGCGATAGTATAATTATAGGAATCTGGTCGCCAATTTACTCGTTCATCTCCTAAGATAGCGAGACTGATAACCGGTTTCTGATACAAATCAAAGGCACGATAGTTATAAATATACATCCTCTGGGGGAAATTTTCTTCGTACTGGCTTTGAATTTCAATATGAATCAAAATCCAGATTTCTTCTCCCCTGAGTAACCAGACTTTATAGAGTTTGTCAGCGAAACGTTTTTTTGTCTTTGCTGAAGCGGTAATCCGTTTGAGTTCTTTTTCTAGGGATTCGGGAATTTTTGTCCAATCAATTAATTGGTGAACTTCAGGGAAAAAGAAGTATAAAAACGCTTCAAAATACTCGCTTAATGCTTCTTTCCAGGGTTCATCATAATTGGCGGTTGTTGGGTTCATTGGAGAAGAAAATTACTGAGACTATTGTTCTAAAAGTTGATGCAACTCATCAAAAGAATTAACGGTTAATGCCGATTTCAGTAACTCGTCTAAAATCGATAATACAGCAATTTTATCTACAGCTTGCTCAATGTCTATTGGAATGTCACCCAATCGCGTTTTCAGCACCGTTTTAATATAGTTACGAGCCTTTTCTAACGCGCCAATTTCTTTACCAATTTCCTTACCAATTTCCTTACCGCGTTCGATTCCTCGTAACTCCATATTACTCATTAAAGGCATGGTTCTTTCCTCCTCAAATTGTTTAATTTTACTCTCTAAACTTGACTGTAATTCAGGGGATAAAGTCATCATATTGTCGATGATTTCAAACAGTTTAATTATCTGTTCCCTCTCGAACTCCTTTTCATATAATCCCCTGATTAATCTCCACTTCCACTGTTCCCGTTCTGGCAGCTTCCCAGTAGTCGCTTTTGTTTTCAGGTGTGCCATGACTATTATAGCAAAGGGATTGCTACTTGTTTCTAGTTCTGACCAGCTTTCCTCATAGTCCAGTAATTTAACCGTTGGGAATTTCAGACTTACTTCACAACCAGCGATAGTATAATTATAGGAATCTGGTCGCCAATTTACTCGTTCATCTCCTAAGATAGCGAGACTGATAACCGGTTTCTGATACAAATCAAAGGCACGATAGTTATAAATATACATCCTCTGGGGGAAATTTTCTTCGTACTGGCTTTGAATTTCAATATGAATCAAAATCCAGATTTCTTCTCCCCTGAGTAACCAGACTTTATAGAGTTTGTCAGCGAAACGTTTTTTTGTCTTTGCTGAAGCGGTAATCCGTTTGAGTTCTTTTTCTAGGGATTCAGGAATTTTTGTCCAATCAATTAATTGGTGAACTTCAGGGAAAAAGAAGTATAAAAACGCTTCAAAATACTCGGTTAATGCTTCTTTCCAGGGTTCATCATAATTGGCGGTTGTTGGGTTCATGGCAAGTCGCTACCAATTGGAAAGTTAGGCACTCATCTAAATCTATTATTCCCCATAAATATCATCAATGCTACTTGTCGTCACAAAACTTCCCATTAGAGCAACCTACATCTACATCTTTGTTCTAACATTTATTGGTAAAACTATATAATGCCGTCAGATAAAGGGGGTCGGAACCAAAGGAACCGGGGAAGATATCTTTAACTAAAAAAGGAATTGACATGATTTTTTCCTGAATAATAGGGTGAAAATTAAACAATTAAGTTCCTAAAGAAGGCACCATCCACACCGATTGAGTGCCGTCGAGGTCGGTATCCGGTCCAATTAGCGCTGGGTTGCGGTAGCCCGGCAGCACAGAGACGGCGAAAACCTCTTCCACGCCGCTATTGAACCAAAAAGTCGCCACCAGTTGACCGGTAGCTAGATTGACAATAGCCAACCCGCACCGCAATTGATTACGCCGCTCATCCAGGGGTAAACCGCCAAAAATCGCCGTTTCCCGGATTTGGGACAACCCGACAAAGGCGTGACCTTCCCAACAGTCTAAACCCCGGGTAAAACCGGGCAATTCCGCGATGATTTCCGTGCCACCAGTTTGGGGATGCCAACGGTTCAAGGTTCCATAACCGGAATTGAGGAAATAGAGATTACCCTGGTAAAGACGGGGAGAATGGGGCATCGCTAAACCCCGCAGAATCACCTCTCCCCTCGGCACATCAATTAAGCATCCCCCTTGGGCCTTATTCTCTCGCCAGAGGCTTTCCTCGTTGGTTTCCCCCAATGCCGTTACATAGGCGGGAGTGCCGCTATTTTCAGCCATAGCCAAGCCATTGAGGTGGCAGCGGTCTCCAGGGACTAACTCGGTAATAAAGGGCGGTTTCCACTGGGGGAGAAAACTCCAATTTCCTTCGATGGTTGCCAGACAGTTAAATAGGGTATTGACTACCCAAAGGCGATTACTGCCAAAGGCCAAATCATGACCCATAATCGGACCGGTGAGGTGAGAAGAACGAGCTAAAAAAGCAATATCCTGTTCCCCTTCTGGTTTAATCTGGGGGGCAATCTCTCGATTAGCGGGTAAATTCCAAATTGCCTGACGAGCGCCCACAGCAATTCCGGTAGCGGTTCGGGTTAAACCCATCGCTTGGTCAAAATGGGCGAAAATCACCCGCATTTGTCCTTGATAAGCGCCAATGCTGGCCACTCGTCCTGCTTGGTAGGTGGAAATCAACACCGAGAGGTCAAGCTGGTTGAGTAATTCCGGCAGATTGAGGCTGTACTCATAATTGACCGGCACTGCTTGGCGCTGAGATGGACTCGCTGCTGGCTCTTGGGTATCTGAAAACTGGTTAGTGTTGGGCGGCAAGCTGTCCATAGAGTTTTTTTTGCATAGATTAGAATCGATTGTGATAATTGATTATTGTTTATGGTTTGTTGACTAACCTTAATAAGGTTTGATCCCCCCTTGCCCCTAGGGCTGTTTCATTTAAATTAAGTATAGCTGATTTTGAGTCAATAAATTTGACCGAAGATTCTCAAGTTTATCTTTTTCTAACCAAAAGAGTTAGTCACAATAACTAATTTTTAATCCTCTGCCAA
>NZ_JADEXY010000119.1 GCF_015206885.1 Microcystis aeruginosa LEGE 91341
GTAAAGAGATTTTATCACTAGAGCGAGAACTAGGCATAGTTCAGTTATCAGTTATCAGTTATCAGCTACCAGTCGAACTCTTTTATTCTCGCCACTTCCCCACTTCATAATTCATAATTCATAATTTATAATTCCCACTTCCCGTCTCCTGTTTTCTGACCGTTAAATTTAATTGGGGTTCCCCGATCGAGGTTCAATTCTGCCAAAGGCGGCTATACTCAGCTTATCATCGTCGATCTGCAATTGGAGAAGGCGGGCGATAATTCCTTGTTTCTCGAAGTTTTTTAAATCTAACTGGGTGGATATACCCTCGGCAAACCCCTTGAGAAGGCGCGAGGAGATGCGACGACCATTAAGAGTGGCTGTGGGGTCAATAAGCTCGATTTTTCGCCCCTGCACTAGCTTAAATCCCACTTCTAGGCTAAGATCGAGGCTGGCTGCCGCTTCGTCCAGCCTTTGGGTCTCCAGCTGCAGGCTGAGAGCGACGCGATTATTATTAAGAAAATTAAAATTTGCTTGACTAAGTTGATATTTTGTGCTACCCAATTCTTCCCTAGAGGGAATCAGATTATTAATCAGGGTCTGAATTTGTTCTTTGACCGCTGCCGATTGTAAAGCTTGATTAACATTAGTTTCCGTGAGGACAAGATGCAATGCTCCCGCAGCCGGTCGGCGCAGTGCGGCGGCTAAACTGCTGTTTTTCTGCTGTAATCGCCGCAAATCGAGGCTAATTGGCTCAGTTTCTAGCTCGATCTTCTCAATGCGAACACCAGCAAGGGGATAAATTCCCCGTGCAGAAATGCGAACTCGATCGATTTTGCCTTGCAGAACCTGATAATTGGGAGTATTATCGACCCTCACGGCCAATTGTTCCACTTTTTGGACTTGGGAGCGAAGGGTATGGGCTAAAACCGTATCAATAATTGCCCCTGCGGGAGTTAACAGGGTCAAAACACTAGCGAGAGTGATTGTTAGCCATTCCATCGCTCAATTACACCCATCCAGCTAAATTTTGCCAAGCATTAGTCAAAAGCTGACTTAACCAACGTCGTTGCACTTGATCTAAAATCGGGTCTTCTGCGAGAATTTCTTCAGTCAGATCATCGAGAGATTGACCCTGAGCGCGGGCCATTCTAATAATTCCCGCAATCACGGCAGCGATCATCTCCTCATCGACGGGACGCTGTCGGAGAGCGGCAATTTCTTCGGGGGTGGTCGGGATGGGATAATTCATAATCAGATGGGGTAGGCTTTGTATTAATCTGGGTATGTAAAGTTTTTTAAACTTTTTTCAGAAAACTTTTTGTGTAGTCTAGCGTAATCAGACGATTTTTGGGTTTAACAGCTAAATCAAGATGAAAGAAATACTTTACAGAGAAATTCCGACTCCTGACTCGATCGCCGTTTGTCAGTGGTTACAATCCGATTGGCAACCCGCAAACGGTGTTAAGACAAATACACCTAACGGGGTGAGATTGCGCTTATCGGAGGCGATCGAATTATCGATTTTTGTCTGGACGCTGCAACGGACTACTTATTTAAAAGTTTTCCGCTGGGGTGAGCGGTCGCATGATCAAGAAACATCCCTGACTCGGCAGCTCGATCGAGCTTTACAAAGGCGTTTTCCGCCGCAGTATAACACGATACCAAATATCGATCAAAAAAATCACTCAATTTTTACAGATTTAGAAGCGGACTATCCCCTAACGGTTCACTACTTCCGCAAAATGCCGCAAGGGGAGGCGGATTTAGAACGTTTGTACTGGTGGGAGAAACGTTGGCGCGACAGTGCCAAAAATCCCCAACAACCGCAGCCGGTAATTTTCTCTAGTAGTGAGGAAAATGATCATCCCATCACCTACGACTTAATTTATATTGGTGGTGCCTTGGGGGCAATTCATGCGGCACAGATGGCCAAATTAGGTTATCGAGTCCTCTTAGTAGAAAGACTGCCTTTCGGACGGATGAATCGGGAATGGAATATCTCTCGATCGGAGTTTCAAAGTTTAATTAATTTAGGTCTATTTACGGCCGAAGAATTCGAGAAATTAATCTTCCAAGAATACATCGATGGCTTTAATAAGTTTTTTGATGGCAATAATCCCCCCCATCTGAAAGCCCAAATTCTCCATACTCCCACGGTTTTAAATATCGCCATTAATTCCGATAAATTGCTGCAATCCTGCGGTAAAAAAATACAGGATAATGGCGGTAAAATTCTCGATCAAACCGAATTTATCAAGGCTGATATTACCGCTAATAGTGTTACTATCACCCTTAATCATGGTGGAGAAATTCAACAGATAAAAGGCCGTTTATTGATTGATGCTATGGGTTCCGCCTCCCCCATTGCTTGGCAATTAAACGGAGTGCGTGCCTTTGATAGTGTCTGTCCGACGGTGGGGGCAGTAGTAGAAGGATTCGATCCAGTGGTGTGGGATTCTCACTATGGTGATGTCTTAAATTCCCATGGCGATATTTCTAAAGGTAGGCAATTAATTTGGGAATTATTTCCGGGGGAAGGAAAAGAATTAACCTTTTATCTATTCCACTATCATCAAGTCCATCCCGATAACCCCGGTTCTCTGTTAGAAATGTACGAAGATTTCTTTACTATTTTGCCCGAATATCGACAGTGTGACCCAGAAAAATTAACTTGGAAAAAACCCACCTTTGGTTATATACCGGGGCATTTTAGCACAGGAAAAAAAGATCGAATTGTCTCCTTTGATCGCATTTTAGCCATCGGTGATGCCGCCTCCCTGCAATCACCCTTAATCTTTACTGGTTTCGGTTCTTTGGTGCGTAATTTAGAGCGCTTAACCAATCTTTTGGATACGGCCTTGAAACACGATTTACTAACAGCTAAAGACCTAGAAAACGTGCGGGCCTATCAAAGTAATGTGGCGGTAACTTGGTTATTTTCTAAAGGAATGATGGTTCCCACAGGAAAAACCTTACCCCCCCAAAGAATTAACGCCATGTTAAATACATTTTTCGGTTTATTGACCGACGAACCGCCGGAGGTTTCCGAAACCTTTATTAAGGATAAAACCAATTGGTTGACCTTTAGCCGTTTAGCAATTAAAGCGGCCAGAAAAAACCCAGCTTTACTGTTATGGATAGCAGAAATGGCCGGCAGTCAGGATTTAATGCGCTGGTTGGGTTCCTATCTCGATTTTAGCCTTGATGGAGTCAAAAATCTGCTTTTGGGTCCCTGGTTTCCCCAATGGTTAAAAAACTCGCAAAGCTGGCTAGAAAAAGACAATCCTCGCCTCTGGTTAAAGTTATTGAGTTTTAATTATGGCTTAAGAAATTAGAGAATATTTATCAATTGATGCTCCCATCACCCTAGGCGCGTTAGAAGTCAAAGTAGATGAATTGTTTAAGAAGTTAACCCCCCCCAGAGGGTTGCTTCTCTAACAAAATTTCCCCTAATCGGCTCTTCTCGACTTTGTGTGATAATTTTTGCTTATGAAATCGTGAAATGTTTACTGGGAAAGACTTTTAGAACTATTTTGTTAAATAAACTATCAGTATAGACCTCGTTTCCACACAGAAACCAGAAGAACCCCTAATCCTTACTGAATACAATTTAATTTGGTATGACTAAGACCTGGGCAAATAAATTTCTCAGTTCTAGAAAAAACCGGGTTAAACCAGCGAAAAATTATTCCTAACCCAAAAAAATAAACAGAAAACTTCCTACAGAACTGGGGTAAGGGGAAAATTTTCACCTTTAACCCGGAATAGTTCCCCCTTTTCCCGACAAAAGAGCGAGATTTTAGCCCCTTGCCGAAGGCTAAATATTAGATAAAATTTTGTTAAGATTATCCCGCCAGCAATTTTTCAGCAAGATACAATCGAAACAGTAGAGCTGCCATTGGGCTAAAAGTTAAGCAAATTTAAGAGATAGCCATTTCAGAAAAAATCTATCATTGATGAGGTTGATCTTCCCCAGATAAGAAACGAGTGAAGATTAATTGTTGAACCGAGCATCAGAAGCTATCTCTAAAGGGGGAAATGTTAGAAAGTTATCCCAGAAGGGGAACCATCACTATTGACTTATCTATTTCCTATTGCTTGTATTCATTTAGTCATCTAACAGCAAGGGATGTAATCTCATTCAGGGGAAAAAGTCACTATGAACCACCAAATAGAAACCCCGATCCGCTCACCTTCTCAAGCTCGATTCCGTTCACGGGAAGAACGCATCCAGATCGGTAAATCCCTGCGGGAGCGGCTGCCGCGTTCTGACCACGCTATCTGGCAACCCCCCGCAGCTGGTCGAGAGCCGATCGAAATCATCGAAGCATCAAATCGGGGGCGATTACAGGAATTGATTCCCATCCGCTACGGACGAATGTTGCGGAGTCCCTTTACCTTCCTGCGCGGTTCCGCTGCTTTGATGGCCTACGATCTGGCCACCACTCCCAAAACTAACATTATCGTGCAGGCCTGCGGGGATTGCCACCTGTTGAACTTCGGATTTTTTGCCACCCCCGAACGCAATTTAGTCTTCGATATTAACGATTTCGACGAAACCCTGCCCGCGCCTTGGGAATGGGATCTCAAGCGTCTCGTGGTCAGTTTTGTCATCGCCGGCAGGGATAGCGATCTATCCGAGCGAGAATCGAAGGCAGCGGCGATCGATTGCGCTCGTTCCTATCGAGAACACCTGCGGGAATATTCTCGCCTCAGTCCCTTAGAGGTATGGTACACGCGCATAGGAGTAGAACAGGCGATCGAGATGGCTCCCGACGAAAAGACGCGGAAGTTGCGGGAACAGATGATGGCCAAAGCCCGCGATCGCATCATCGAACATCTCTACCCCAAGATCGTCACCCAAACCGGCGGACGCAATCGCTTTGTCGATCAGCCGCCTATTCTCTACCATGTCAACGAACCGGATTGGGAGACTATCGTGCGCGAGGGTCTGGAAGACTATCGCCAATCCCTGCCGGAGGAACGCCGGGTCCTCTTTGATCGCTACCAATTAGAGGACTTTGCCCTGAAAGTGGTGGGCATTGGCAGTGTCGGCACCAGATGTTATATCGCCCTATTGTTCTCGGAAGATAACCATCCCCTCATCCTACAAGTTAAGGAGGCTTGCCCTTCGGTTCTAGAACCCTATACCGCCAAGAGCCAGTACGAAAATCAGGGGCAACGGGTAGTTACAGGCCAGAGATTGATGCAATCCTCTAGCGACATATTTTTGGGCTGGACCAAGGGAAGAGGGGGCAACGACTTCTATTTACGGCAACTGCGGGATATGAAGTTTTCCCTACCCATTGAAGGAGTATCGGCCGTCCAACTGCAACGCTACGCCGAGTTCTGTGGCTGGACCTTGGCCCGCGCCCACGCTAAATCTGGAGATGCGGCCACTATTAGCGGTTATTTGGGGAAAGGAGATCAGTTCGATCTAGCCATGGGCGAATTTGCGATCGCTTATGCCGATCAGACAGAACGGGATCACGCCGCTTTGGTGGATGCGGTTAAAACAGGACGAGTGGAGGCTTTGGTAGAAGAAAATTTATAGAGATTAGGGAGCGATTTTGAGCGGTTCTAGGCAAGATCAGCCCCTCGCTGCTGAAAAATTTGACTTTTGATGGTATAATTCGCCTGGAAAGTCAAGATCGGCTCTCAAAGGGTAGCTATATGGTTCCAACTTCAGATCAAGCCAATGATTTCATCCAAAAAAATGCCCTGAGCAGTGGTGTCACCAACGCTGTCATCAATGGTGTGATTGGCTGGTTTATGTTTCGAGGAAAAGATACTCTACCGCTCACTGTGGATACCATATCAGGGCATGAAAAAACGGTCTTCTCCACGGGAGTGATGACCGCTTTTATACTTTCCCTCATCTTAGGGATGATTGCCTTTTTTACCTTCCGCCAAAAAGCCAAAGATTTCCACGTCGCCTCCCCAGAACTTTTAGAGCGCCCTTTCTTCTTTTTTGGAGTTAGGACAGTCCTGTTTTATGCTCTGTTTGTCTTTGGTACAGTGGCCTTGGCTGCTCTATTCTTGCAAAAGTTTTTGGGGACGATTCTGGTAACACCTGTTATCGGTGCAATTATCTTAGGGATTATCGCCGGGATAGCCTCCTGGTTTATTAACGCGGCGGTGATGAAAGCCATCGGGCGGCCTGAGTAGATTTTTGAGGTATGACCGAGCATCATTGAATATTATGGAGATTTTATGACCGTTTTGGACGCATTTAAGCTCGATGGACAAGTAGCGATTGTAACTGGGGCCGGTGCGGGCATTGGCCGGGGCATTGCCGAATTATTTGCCCAAGCAGGGGCAGCGGTGGTCGTCAGTGACCTCAAGGAAGACACCGCCGCCATTGTTGCTGATGGCATTAAGGAAAAGGGCGGCAGAGCGATCGCAGTTGCCTGTGATGTTACCAATGAACAGGCTCTAGAAAACCTAGTCAAGTCCACCCTGGATGCTTTTGGCAAAATCACCCTGCTGGTAAACAATGCCGGCGGTGGTGGGCCAAAACCCTTTGATATGCCCATGGATACTTTCATCTGGGCCTATAAAATCAATGTATTTTCGGCGTTTCATCTCTGTCAATTATGTGTCCCCTATATGGAAGCGGCGGGGGGAGGAGCGATTTTAAATATCTCCTCGATGTCGGCAGAGAACAAGAATATCAATATGGCCTCTTATAGCTCCTCTAAAGCCGCCGTCAGCCACCTCACCCGCAATATTGCTTTTGATCTCGGACCGAAAGGAATTCGGGTAAATGCGATCGCCCCCGGTGCGATCAAAACCGATGCCTTGGCTAAAGTGCTGACTCCGGATATTGAAAAAGTGATGCTCAAGCATACCCCCCTCGCCCGCTTAGGGGAACCCAGTGATATTGCCTATGCTGCCCTTTTCCTCTGTTCACCGGCGGCCAGTTGGGTGAGTGGGCAGATCCTCACCGTTAGTGGCGGCGGGGTTCAGGAATTGGACTAACAGTCTATTATCGATTTATTTAACTGTATTTAACGACAAAAAGGAGAGAATATGAGCAATTTTGATGCTTTTGCTGATTTTCGCATGGATGGCCATGTGGCCATTGTCACCGGCGGAGCCCAAAATATTGGGGAAGCCATTGCGAAAACCTTTTCCGGCGCGGGAGCCAAGGTCATGATTGCCGACCTGAATGGAGAAAAAGCCCAAGCAACAGCCGAGGCTATTCAAGCTGTCACAGGGAATCAAGTTCTAGGGATCGGCTGCAACGTCACTGTGGAGGAAGATATTCAACAATGTGTGGCCAAAACGGTGGCAGCTTTTGGCGGCATTTCTACCCTTGTTAACAATGTCGGTTGGGGTAAAGCTTACGACGACCCCCTAGAGGTTCCCATGGAGGAAATGATCGAAAGCTATAAACTCAATACCTTAGCGGCCACGCGGATGACTTCTGCTTGTCGTCCCTATTTGCTGAAAGCGGAAAACGCCACGATTACTAACTCCGGTTCGCTGGTGGGGGTTTTGCCAGCTTTTGACTTTATTGCCTATTCCGCCGCTAAAGCCGCCCTTAACCATCTGATGCTAGGTCTGGCTCACTATTTTGCTAAACAGGTTCGCGTCAATACCGTGCTGATTGGTACAGTGATCACCGAGGGTTATGCTGCTGCTGGTTTGGATGAAAAAGCCCAATATGCTCTAGCTCATCCCGACAACCTGACCGGACGCGCCGGTAAACCCCAAGATATTGCTAACGCTTTCCTCTGGTTAGCTTCACCGGCTGGCTCTTGGGTGAGCGGTCAAACCTTACAAGTCTCCGGTGGTGGCAAACGCGTCCGTCTCAAACCCGAATAACGGCTCTCTGGCCCCTCCTTGACCTTTCTCTGCGATTTGTCGTTATGGTTTTTGCTGCTTTTGGATATCGTCGGGCTATCAGGCTAGTAACTTCTTTTTCAGTGTTAGCATTGTTTAATCTCGCCTCTGCCGGTCAAGGGCAGCTCTTGGCCGAAACGGCGATCGCTGAGGAGTCCACCCCGACAACCGACCCCTTAGAAAATGCGGCCAGTCTCGGGCCAGTCCTCCACCTTCCCCCGAACTCGGTTGCACAATTCAAGCAGCAGCAGCCTGGAGCTAATCTCCCGACTGCACAAGTGAGCCAGGATGATGTATCGCCAACGGAACCGGTAGAGTTACCATCCCCTGAATCTACAGTGTCGCCGCCAAAAGATCCCAATGCCAGGTTAAGGATTCCCCCCAATTTTGGCGAAGGGTTTCCCATTGAACGGGTGTTTATCCACGTTCGCAACCCCAGCAATGACCCGAAGCAAGATGAAGATGTCCGACGGCAACTGGCGGATACTTTTGGCATTCGGGCCGGGGGAAACTTTAGTCCCCTTTTGGCGGACCGGGGACTGAATCAGGTGCAGCGCTTGCCCTTTGTCGAGAGTGCCGAGTATCGTCTCTACCAGTCAAATCTGCCCGGTGTGGTCATTGTGGCCCTGCTGGTCAATTTAAAACCACAGGAGGTCTCCCAAGTCCCTACCCCTAAACCGCCAAGGGGTATGGTTATCAGTGGCAAGTTACGCGATTTTCCTACCCTCTACGAGAGCGATCGCAGTTTGGTTAAATTGATCCTCAATGGGGGTGTGGGAGTCTTTAGTGATACTAATCCCTGGTTTGGCAACCCAGAAAATTTTGCCCCCAGTTCCTACCAACCGAAGGGAACAATTACTTGGGGAGAATTTTATCTAGAGCCTGGTTTAGCAGGTATTACTGGTCTGGGGAATTCTCCTGTGTATATCTATGGTGCCGCTTCCTATACGGTATCTGGGACAGTTCAACCGGACATTTTCCGTACAGACTCAAGGTTCTACGGTAATATTGAAAAGCTCTACGGCGGTTTTCTGGTGGCTAAAACGGGAAATCCTCTCGTTTTTAACCTATCGGCAGGACGGCAAATTTTCCAACTCAATCAAGGCTTTTTGTTTTCTCAGTTTAGCGGTTCGGCTAATGCTCTAGATCGAGCGGCGAGCTATTCTAACCCCCGCACTGCCTACGAGATGACAGTGCTGTCTGATTTGCGCTGGGGGGATTTTCGTTTACAGGGGTTCTTTCTGGAGCCAGATGAGCTATCAGTGGCTGATAGCAATACACAATATTTGGGAATTAGCGCCCAGTATAACAATAATCAAGGGGTTGAGGCCGTTTTAACCTATGTGGGTGTACCTCAATCATCCCGGACTTATTTGCTGCCGGATAGTGAACGGCTAACCCGTCAAGGGTTACAGGTGATTAATCCCCGATTGCAGTTATCGCCATTGTTTGGGGTACCCGGACTGTGGTTTCAAGGGGAATATGCCTACGAATTTAATGACCGGTATAGTATGTCGGCTCAGGGGGGTTATCTTTGGTTAGGCTACAGTGTTCAAAATGTGCGCTGGCAGCCTAGCTTTAGCTACCGCTTTGCCGGTTTTAGTGGCGATAACCCCAAAACTGCCACCTATGAACGTTTTGATCCCTTGCAAGCGAGTGGTTTAACTGACTGGTTACAGGGAATTAGTCTCGGCAAGGTTTATAACAACTCTAATAGTTTTTCTCATCGAGTCAATTTTACGGTGATGCCTACCAGTAACTTTGAGTTATCCCTAGATTACTACTACCGGTTTGCCGACACTTTGAATAACTTAGGGGGTAATCCCGCCCTCCAGACGCTGAAATCCTATGATCTTGGCCATGAATTACTGTTAATCGGGCGATATTATCTGTCTCAAAATTTCTTGCTTCAGGGGGTTGGTTCCGTGGCGTTTCCGGGCAGTGCTATTCGTCTCGCAGCGGAGAATAATACTAGCCCTTGGGTTACTCTACAAGTGTCCCTGTTTATGTTTTTCTGAGTTTATCCTCCTGTTGCCAGAGGACAAGGATGATGGTATGTGATATAATTTGCTCTTGCTTTCATCTACATATTTAAGTGATTTTGTCAAGAAAATGAGCGAATTAAAATCCCAAATCACCGCTATTGATCATCAACTTTCCAAACGTCCGATCGCTCTCGATCCCGCAGGATATTTTATTATTTATCTAGACCGAGAAGCTGGGTTAATCTGTGCCAAACATTACAGCAATATTATCAACGAAAAAGGTTTAGCCGTCGATCCAGAAACGGGAAAAGTTATCGGTGTTAGGCAAAAACTTGATCGCAATCCTGAGTCTATTTACACCGCTAGGACTGCCAAAGAATTAGCCGTCAAAGTAATCGAAGAAACCCAACCTTGTCCTATTACTATGTTCGATCATGCTGCTTATTTAGGTCGAGAATTTACCCGCGCTGAATATGCTTTAATCACTGGGGAAGAATATATTCAGGATTAAAGATTGGGGTTGAGGAATTATGAATTATGAATTATGAATTGGGGAGTGGGGAGACCACTTCCTGAGCGTTGCTGGGGGAAGTGGGGAGAATAAATAAAAATAGTGTCTTATCTCTTATCTCCTGTCTCCTATCTCCTGTCTCCTATCTCCTGTCTTCTGTCTCCTGTCTCCTGTCTCCTGATAACTGTTAAACCGTGCCTTTAAATAAACCTTGGGGACGGAATAATAACAGCAAGATCATAATTAATAAAGCCACGGCTAATTTATAATCAGAACCAATTAAGGGAACACTAATTTCTTGAGCAACACCAATAATTAAAGCCCCAGCAATCGCTCCGTAGGGATTACCAATACCACCTAAAATCACGGCTGCAAACATTGGTAAGATTAAAAACCAGCCCATATTGGGACGTACTCCCCCAGTAATTAACCCGAACATACCTCCGGCTAAAGCAGTTAAAACTCCCGTGATTATCCATGTCCAGAAGACAACCCATTCGACGTTAATTCCGGTTACTCTAGCTAAATCGTTGCTGTCAGCTACGGCACGCATCGCCTTACCGATCTTAGTTTTTTGTAATAAAAAATGGAGGGCAATAATAACTATAATTGCCAAACCAATGACTAACAAGCGATCAAAAGCTACTTTAATCCCCAAAATTTCTGTAGCAGTCATCACAGGCAGATCGTAGCGTTGATTACTGCCGCCCCAGATCATTAAAATACCATTGCGAAGAAATAAAGCCAAACCGATCGAAATAATAATTAAAGTGGTAGAGTCAGCCCGTCGATCGCGCATAGGTTTCCATAATAATCTCTCGGCAATGAGCATGGCAATAGCTGTCACCGCTGCCCCCACCGGCATGGCTAACCAGAGATTAATCCCTTGAGCATTTACCAGCCAAGTTATGTAAGCACCCAAAGTCATAAAATCGCCGTGGGCAAAATTAGACAGACGCAAAATGCCACAGGTAAGGGTTAAGCCGACAGCAGCCAGAGCAATAATACTGCCGACGGCTAAACCATTGAATAAAAGTTGCGGTGTATCCATCAAACCTCTTGTATAAATCAGAAATTGTCCTTAGAAATAGAAGTCAGGAGAGAGAAAATTAATTAACTTTTGTCTTTTACCTTATTTAGCTGAAAGCTGACAGCCTGTGGCTTAAATATTTTTGTTTAGACCAAATTACACGGCAGTATAAGCTCAGACAGCTATTATAAAGGTTTGTGTGCCAGCAATTTCTCGCGGCCAGGGAAAAACTGACGGCTGATGACTTACTGCTATAAAATCAAGAATGCCCACTGATGGAATTTGCCGCCAATGAAGACTATCTTTCGATTAGCGATCGCTTTTTTTGCCGTACTATTTATTTTATCTCCTGTCAATGCCTTAGCAGCCAGTTCTGCTGCTGTCACAGGAGCCAATGCCAGTTATGAAAACCAGAATCTGACAGGAAAGGATTTTTCGGGACAAAATTTGCAATCTGCCCAATTTACTAACGTTAATCTGCAAGATTCTAACTTTAGCTCTGCCGATTTGCGCGGGGCAGTGTTTAACGGAGCCTCTATCATCGAAGGCAACTTTCATGGAGCGGACTTAACCAATGGGTTAGCCTATCTGAGTACCTTTAAAAATTCCGATTTAAGCGATGCCATTTTTGCCGAAGCAATTATGCTGCGTACCATTTTCGAGGGAGTCAATATCAACGGTGCTGATTTTAGTTTTGCCGTGCTTGACGCTCAACAAATCAAAAATCTCTGTGAAAGAGCCGAGGGTGTCAACTCAAAAACCGGCGTCTCTACCCCGGAATCTTTAGGATGTGATCAATGATGCAAACCCGGGTTGGTGTTATTGGTGGTGGACAATTAGCATGGATGATGGCACAGGAAGCCAAGAAATTAGGCATTTCTCTAATTGTACAAACACCACACCCCGACGATCCCGCCGTTGCTTTAGCTGACGGGGTTGTTTTTGCGGAAATAGCCGACGTGGAAGGCACAAAAAAACTAGCTCAACATTGTGATCTGATCACTTTTGAAAATGAGTTTGTTGATTTAGATGCCCTAGAAGAATTAGCGGCCACAGGAGTTAAATTCTATCCTAGTTTGGCAAATCTGCGCCCCCTATTGGATAAATACGAGCAAAGATGTTATTTACGCTCCCTAGGGTTGCCTGTGCCTGATTTTTGGGCGATAGATAATTTATCCCAATTAGAAAATTATCCTTTTCCGCTAGTGCTGAAAGCGCGACGACACGGTTATGATGGTCAAGGAACCTTTATTATCCGCACTCCTGAAGAATTAAACGCCAAAAAGCCGCAATTAGAGCGTCTTGACTTGATGTTAGAAGCATATATTCCTTACGAGCGAGAATTAGCCATCGTTGCCGCTAGGGGATTAACCGGGGAAATCGTCACCTATCCCGTGGTGGAAACCTATCAAGAGGAGCAAGTCTGTCACTGGGTAATCGCTCCCGCCGCTCTTAACCAATCTTTACACGCTCAAACCGAACCTATCGCCCATCATCTGTTAAGTAGTTTGTCGGCGGTGGGTGTTTTCGGGATAGAGTTATTTGTCACTCCGCAGGGAGAGGTATTGATTAATGAAATCGCTCCCCGTACCCATAATTCGGGTCATTACAGCCTTTCCGCCTGTCTTACCTCCCAATTTGCCCTACAACTGCAAGCAGTGGCTAATTTGCCCCTCGGAGCCACGGACTTAAAATCTGCCGGGGCAGTTATGGTTAATCTATTGGGTTTTGAGGATAGTGACGGTGATTATGCCGAAAAAAGAGCAGTTTTAGCGGCAATCCCAGACGCTCACGTTTTTTGGTACGGTAAAAAATCCCGTCCCGGTCGAAAATTAGGCCATGTCACCCTCTTAAGGGATACAAGCGATCGCTCTGAGTTATTGGCCCTAGCAAAACAGATAGAAAAGCTTTGGTATGGTTGTTAGGGAATTATGAATTATGAATTGTGAATTATGAATTATGAATTATGAATTGGGGTGATGGGGAAG
>NZ_JADEXY010000007.1 GCF_015206885.1 Microcystis aeruginosa LEGE 91341
CCCCAACCCCTAACCCCCAAATCCTGACTTTTGATTGCTCAGAAATAGTCGTAATTTCAATAAACTGAGAGTTTGACCGAGATTGAGGGGAAGGAGAGAAATGCCTTCTAACCGCGATTGTAACCAACCATCGCCCCAATACCATTCGTGATAGCCATCGATACCTTGACTCAAAAGCAAGCGTAAACACTGGTCATTGGCCAATAAAACCTGATGTTGTACGGGAATTAAACCTAACCAAGAGGTAAAAGTCAAACCTTCCTCTAATTTATCGGGTAGATTGGGTGAGAGCATTTGCGGCCACAGCCATTGACGGAGATGAGCAGTTTTGAGCAAACTATCCCGGATAGCCTGTTCACTGGCCGAGATTTCGATACGCAGCTGACTTTGTTGAAAATTGCCGAACATATTATTGTCTGATAATTTTTGTTAAGTTAGTTAAAGAATAACTAAAAATCGGGACAGCGTTTTCCAAGGATAACAGTAAGTAGTATGGCAGATAAATTAATCCGCGCCACGGCCGCCGATGGGGGAATTAGAGTAGTAGGAGTGATTACCACCCGTTTAACCGAAGAAGCTCGCCAAAGACATCAATTATCTAACGTAGCCAGTGCCGCTCTCGGTCGCACGATGGCATCGGCTTTACTCTTAGCTTCCAGTTTAAAAAAACCCGGTTCTAGGATCAATATTCGCATTAAAGGCGATGGTCCTCTGGGTGGGGTCTTGGTTGATGCTGGACTCGACGGCACGGTGCGGGGTTATGTGGACTATCCCCAAGTGGAATTACTCCCCAATGCTAAGGGTAAATTAGATGTGGGTCGCGCCGTCGGTAACAAGGGTTATGTGCGAGTCTTACGGGAAGAAAAAGGCGAGGAGAGAAATGAACTTCAAGAAAGCATCGTCGAGATAGTTTCCGGGGAAGTGGGGGAAGATATCGCCTACTATCTAGACCAGTCCGAACAAATTCCCTCCGCTTTGCAAGTGGGGGTTTTTGTCGGTACAACCACAGGAGTAACGGCTGCTGGGGGAATTTTATTACAAGTTCTCTCTAAAGAAGCAGCCCGGGATGAGGTCTTAGTGGCTCGTTTAGAGTCGAGATTGCGAAAATTAACGGGATTTACGCCCCTTTTACGCGCAGGAAAAGGTCTAGAAGATATTTTTCAGGAACTTCTCGGAGATATGGGTCTAGAAATTTTTCCAGCTGTGCAGCTGCTGCGTTTTGATTGTGATTGTTCTTTTGAACGGGCCCTAGGAGCTTTAAAATTCCTCGGGGTCGATGAATTAAAAGACATCATCGAAAAGGATAAACAAGCGGAAGCCGTCTGTGAGTTTTGTCGGGAAGTGTATAGTGCCAACGAGACGCAATTAATCGAATTAGTCGAGTCTCTACAGGCTGAATCTTGCTGAGAAGTTGGGTAATGAGCGCCATTAGGGTAAAATCTATCTAAAATATCTGCTAGGGAGTCGTGAATGTTTAAAGGAAAAGAATTAACCAAAAATCTAGTCAAACGAGAATCGATTGACCCCCTGACTCGTTGGCCAGAGAAAACTAAATCTTTTCTTTTTCTCTTTTGGTACCGATACCAGCATCGTTTCACTTGGAAAGTTTGGGCGGCTTTATTTGTGGTCGTTTTTGGCGGTGTTGGCTTTCTCGCCACTTGGCAGTTATTAAATATGCAGAAGTCGCCTAATTGCCCCAAAATCTTCTGGCCCATCGCTTCTGCCTCCCTACGTCTCTACTGCGCTCAACTTTCCGCCGATAGTCGCACCGTGCCAGGTTTACTCGAAGCCATTGCCCTGGTGGAAGCTTTACCCGAAGACCATCCCTTGCGATCGCAAGTTAATCAACAGGTGGAAGAATGGGCGCGAGATATCCTGAATTTAGCGGAAAAAGACTATCAAGCGGGAAATTTAGAGCAAGCGATCGCTAAAGCTCGTCAAATCCCCAATAATATGGCAGTAGCGGCAATTATTGAAGAAAGAATCGCCAAGTGGCAAGGAACTTGGACGGAAGGCAACGAGATCTTAAGCAAACTAGAGGAAAATCTCCGCGCTTCCAACTGGAATCAATCTTTCCGTCTAGCAGTGGATTTATTGAACTTAAATAACGAATATTGGGCAACGATTAAGTATAATGAAGCGATCGCTAAAATTACCGTTGCCCGGGAAGATAGCAGTAAATTAGATAATGCCTTTAATCTCTTTGCCCGGGGCGGTCTCAACAATTGGTTCAAAGTCATCGAAGAAGCTAGAAAAATTCAAGCCAGCAGTTATGCCTATCAGGAGGCACAAAAATTAATCGGGAAAACCGAGGATAAACTAAAAGAATACGCCGAAAGATTAATTGAGCAGAAGCAATGGCAAGCTCTCCGGGATTTGGCTAACGAAACCCCCAAAGACCTCAAAATTAAAGCAGATATCACCGATTGGTCTCTCTTGTCGGAAGCGGCCTTAGATGCGGAAACCGGCACGGTGGACGGATTAGAAGCCGGCATACTGGGACTAGAACAAATTGACGCTTCTCGACCCCTCCATCAAACGGCCCTAGCTATGAAGGAGCGCTGGCAGTTACAGATACAGGATGTAAAAATACTGTCCGAGGCTAGAGATTTAGCACAAGCAGGGACGATCGAGCAGTATAGCGCCGCTATCGCGAAAGCGGGCGAGGTTCCCCGTAATAATCCCCTCTGGTCGCAAGCACAGCAGGAAATTGGCTCTTGGAATCGTCAAATACAAGTCATAGAAGACCGGCCGATTTTAGAACGGGCCCAAGAAATTGCTCTCCCCGGCGATATTAATTCCCTCAGTAGCGCTATTATTCAGGCCCGGGCCATTGGTAAAAATCGGGCCTTATACAGGGATGCTCAACGGGAAATTCGCGGCTGGCAAGTGCGGATTGAACGCATGGAGGATCAACCTATTTTAGATCAGGCTCAAGCTTTGGCCAATCTCAAAGACTATAGCACAGCGATCGAAACTGCCAATCAAATTCCCCCCGGTCGCGCTCTTTCCTCGGAAGTTTCCCAAAATATCCGTCGTTGGCGCCGAGAGTTGCGGGCCCGTCAAAATCTCCAACAGGCTAATCAATTAGCGGCGACGGGAAGCGCAGAAGGTTTAACCCGAGCGATTGCTTTAGTTACCAATATTTCCACTAAAACCGACGCGGGTGTGCAACGGACTGAATTGCTGGAACGTTGGAGTTATCAGCTTTTGTCTTTAGCCACGGACCAAGCTAATAACGGCCGTTATCTGGAAGCTATTCGCCTTGCTGAATCCGTATCCCGGGAAAGTACCGCCTACAGTTCGGCTCGCTCCCAAATGCAAGGCTGGCGCAATATTCTCCAACCTCCGGCCCCACCACCAATAGTTGAATCGACTCCCCCTTCCCCAGAGTCCCCGATAGAAACACCAAGTCCGGGTCAATAATCAGTTTTACAGGCTGTTTTTGCCGTGGATTACCCCTAAAAAAAGTCCCTCATCCCCGGGGGTCTGTTAAGTTAAATCTGTATTATACTAAATCCTGTTTACAAGGTATGGGAGAGCGGGGAGAAACAATCCATAACTTGGGAGTTCATCGCACTATTAAAAACCGATTTATACTAAATCTGTTGAGTACAGGCTAGTTATGAGGAGAGGCAAAAGGCAAAAGGCAAAAGGGAATAAATAATCAGTTTTTAATAACTGGATTTAGTATTAGTATAAATTGCCAACAAATAACCAAAGCCAATTTTAAAAAGATAAAAGGTGTTAAGTAGTCGTGCAAAATTAATTTCCTAGTGAAGATAGGCAAGAGGCAAGAGCGGGGTTAGATATGTGTAATTAATTTTGCTTAGGTACTTATCAATTAAATTAATTAATCAAGCAAAAAACATATCTCCGTAATTTCTATAAACCTCTTACATAATTAATTTTTGATGGTTCAAAAACAGCAATAGTAAGGATTAAATAACACAAAATCTTTAAATAGACCATTTAATTGATTATTATTCATTCTTAATTCTCCTGACTACTGACTACTGGCTACTGACTCCGTTCGGACCTCGGCGTGAGACTTCGGCGTGAGCTCAGTCGAACGCTCGGTCGAACGCTGAGCTCACGGCCGAAGCCTAACCCTAAAAACGATTTTTGATTTCTGTAAGAGGTCTTATGAAAGCAAGTGAGGTACTGGATTTATATGCCAAAGGGAAACGCAATTTTACAGGAGTAAAATTAAAAGGACAGTGTTTTCAAGGACAGAATTTATCAGGGGCTAATTTTAGTAAAGCAGATCTGCGTGGTACTAATTTTCAAGGAGCTATTTTAGAGAAAACTAAATTTACCGAGGCTAGGGCAGGATTACTAAAGCGCGGTCGGCTACAATTAATTTTAATTTCTTGGTTAATAGCGGCTATCTGCGGCTTTGTGTGGGGATTAGCCAGTTATTATCTAGCTTTAATGCTGGTGACGGATGTAACCCAATTTAAAATCATTGCTGCGGTGATAATCACGATTTTATCCCTAATTTATGGAAGATTTTATCGTCAGCGAGTTGGGGGATTACCCTTAGTTTTATCCTTGATTTCTGGTCAATCAACAAGTTTTATTCTAGCAATTTCCATCAGCTTAATTTTAACTTTATTGACAGTAATTATCTTGGCTTTTCAGGGAGCATTAGCAGGAATAGCCGTGATGAATGGAACTTTTTCTATAGCTTTAATTGTTGGGGTTTGTGGTACTTTATTCACCGCTTATCTGGCCTGGTTATCCCTAGAAGAATCGAGAGAAACAATCACAAAATCGATAGCAATTGCTTTTTTAGCCAGTCAAGGTACGAATTTTTGCGGCGCAAATCTTAAAGAAGCGGATTTCACGGGAGCGCAGTTAAAAGCCACTGATTTAAGGGCAAAAGATTTAACTAGAACTCGATTTTATCTGGTATCGGGCATCGAGCGAGCGCGTTGGGAAAAGACAATTTTAGCCGAAGTGGCGATGAGAAATCTTCTGGTTACTGGTCAAGGGGAAAATAAAGCTTATATTGGCTATAATTTTCGTGGAGTAAATCTTTCCGGGTTTAACTTCAAAAATGCCAACCTGACTAGGGCAAATTTGAGTGAGGCAAATTTAGCCTACGCTAATCTAGAAGGGGCAAATTTAGCCCATAGTAACGTGATGAGAGCCAATTTACAGGCAGCTACCCTGACGGGTGCTTGTATCGAAGCTTGGAAAATCGCCGAAAATACCAATTTAGAAGGGGTTGATTGTGATTATATCTATTTAGTCGAGTCCGACCAAGAGCGCCGTCCTAGGGAGGGAGAATTTGGGGAAGGGGAATTCCGGCAATTGGCTCTGGAGCAGCGAAAATTGTATATTGACGAATAGGATAACTGCGATAAAAAGCTAAAATTGCCGCGCCGAGGCGGACAATTAGAGGGATAATAAGACCAGCCTTAACACCTATCCCCCGACTGGTAACTGATCACTGATAAGCGATGGTGAATATTTCTAATCAAGTTACACCCAATTGGGGACTAGCGCCCCTGGCAAAAGTCCCCGAAGTCCAAATCCTAGCGGCGATCGATATTGGTACGAATTCGGTTCACATGGTAGTGGTGAAAATTGAACCGTCTTTACCCGCTTTTACGATTATTGCCCGAGAAAAGGATACAGTCCGTCTGGGCGATCGAGATAGAAAAACTGGTAAATTAACCCTAGCGGCCATGGAAAGAGCGATCGCTGCTTTAAAACGCTGTCACGATCTGGCTATTAGTCTCCATGCGGATCAGATTATTGCCGTGGCCACCAGCGCCACCCGGGAAGCGGCCAATGGTGACGAATTTTTGGCTTTAATCGAGAAAGAAGTCGGTATTTCCGTAAATCTCATCTCGGGACAGGAGGAAGCGCGCCGGATTTATCTCGGTGTCGTCTCGGGGATGGATTTCCAAAATCAAGCCCATATTATTATCGATATTGGTGGCGGTTCCACGGAATTAATCTTAGCCGATAGTCAAGAAATTCGCTTTCTTAGTAGTACCAAAATCGGCGCGGTGCGTTTGAGCCAAGATTTCATCACCACCGATCCCATTAGTACCACAGAATTAGCCTATTTAAGAGCCTACACCAGGGGAATGTTGGAGCGGGCAGTAGAGGAAATTAAACATCATTTACAGGTGGGAGAAGTGCCGCGTTTAGTGGGAACTTCTGGGACGATTGAAACTTTGATGACTATCCATGCTTTGGAGAAATTGGGGTTAATTCCCAATCCTTTAAATGGCTATCAATTAACCCGCAAAGATGTCAAAGAATTGGTCAAACGTTTCGCTACTTTGGACTATCACCAAAGACTGGCAATTCTGGGGATGTCCGATAAACGGGCCGAGATAATTCTAGCTGGTTCGATCGTGCTTTTGGAAGCGATGACCATGTTAGATGTTGATAGGTTAGTTCTCTGTGAAAGGGCCCTGCGAGAAGGAGTAATCGTAGATTGGATGCTGACGCACGGGTTAATTGATAATCGGTTACTTTATCAGAGTGAAATCCGTCAGCGCAGTGTCTTGAAAATAGCGAAAAAGTATCAAGTTAATTTAGAATCGGCCGAGAGAATAGCGACATTTTCTCTGTCTTTGTTCGAGCAAACCCAAGCACAATTACATTCTTGGAATCAGGAAGCTAAGGATTTATTATGGGCGGCGGCAATTTTACATAATAGTGGTTTATATGTTAGTCATGCTGCCCATCATAAACATTCCTATTATTTAATTCGCAATGGTGAACTGTTGGGCTATACAGAAATAGAGTTAGAAGTTATCGCTAATATCGCTCGTTATCATCGCAAAAGTAAACCGAAGAAAAGACACGATGATTTTATGAAATTAACGGAATATTATCAGTATATGGTCAAACATTTAAGTGCTATACTGCGCTTGGCTGTGGCTTTAGATCGGCGACAAATAGGAGCAATTAAAAAGATTGAATGTAAGTACGATCCCGAATATAGAACCCTACATCTGCATCTTTTTCCCAATAATGCTGAAGATGATTGTGCTTTAGAATTATGGAGTTTAGACTATAAAAAACCTGTTTTTGAGGAAGAGTTTGGGGTGAAAGTAGTGGCAACTTTGGCATTTTTGCCCTGAAATCATGAGCGGTGAGTCGCTTGAAATCGGCAAGATGGAAATTTTCGAGACTTGTTACCTATTATTCTAGTCCAAGATTATCGATCGAGGTAAATTGATAAGTAGGTAGGTGTTAAAAGTTGTCAGATACCCCCCTTATCAAGGGGGGATTAAGGGGGGATCGGCACCCCCCTTATTAAGGGGGGCAGGGGGGATCGAAGCTAAAATCCATTTTAAATTTAATTATAACCAGCTACTTAATTTTTGTTGATAGTCAAGAAAAAAAAACGTTAAAAACTGCGAAGTTACTGTTATAATCCAGAGGCAATAGGAACGCAGAAAGAAAAGGAGCAGAAAAACTTGTTGCAATTAGCTAAAATTAGCCGCTCGATCGCTCTTGGTTGCTTAGGAACGATACTGACTAGCTTTCCTGTCCTCTCGGCCGAGAGAATTACTTTTATCTTAGCACCCTTTAGTCGTACCCTAGAAATTAGTTCCCTAGAAAAGTTTGCCAAAACTGGCAGAATTGATGCTAATCTAAGACAATATTTAGGTAATACAACCGCCGAACAACAAAAAGAATTTCGCCAAGCTTTAACCACAAGTAAAGAAATTAATCCCGTCCTGATCTCGCGCTTTTTTAACACCAGAATGGGGGAAGATATTCTCAACCTTTTAGGCGAACTGATCACCATTCAAGGGGGTATTAATGGTAAATTTGCCCTGCGTTCTGCCCTAGTTAAATCAGCTTTTGAACCGGAAGGGGTAACTATTCTTAGCCTGCTGCGTAATCTGCCCACTAATATGCAGATTGATGTGACAAAAGTGCAAAGATTAGCCCGGGCGATCGATATCGTCCTGAAAGCCACCACAGTATTCACGGAAAAGGTGGCGCAATTATCCTTAGAAGAAGCTAAAAAAGCCGGTGAAATTAATTTTACCGTCATGACCGACCCCCGACAACCCGGACCCCAACAAGTGGAACAGATGCGGCTGGATTTAACCGATAGCCGTCGTCAGAGGGAACTTTATCTAATTATTGTCAAACCCAAGGGGCAATTAACCCAGAAAACCCCCGTTATCGTCTTTTCCCACGGTTTAGCTTCCCGTCCCGAAGATTTTGTCCGACACGCGGAACACTTTGCTAGTTACGGTTATCTCGTCGCTATGCCCCAACACCCCGGCAGCGATACCCTACAGGTGCAGAATCTGCTGGCCGGTTTATCGCGGACGGTTTTTTATACCAACGAATTTGTCGATCGTCCATTGGATATATCTTTTGTGATCGATGAATTGCAAAGACGCAACGCGGGGGAATTTCAGGGGCAATTAGATTTAGATAATGTGGGAGTCGGTGGACATTCCTTCGGCGGTTATACAGCCTTAGCGGTGGGTGGAGCGACGATCGATTTCGAGAATTTACAACGGGACTGCCAAAGAAGATTAGCTTTTCTCAATGTCTCCCTCTTGCTGCAGTGTCGTGCTTTGGATTTACCCCGAGAAGAATACAATTTTCGCGATCCAAGAATAAAAGCGATTTTTGCGGTTAATCCGTTTAATTGGAGTATTTTTGGGGCTAAAGGACTGGCTAAGATCGAAATTCCCACTTTTGTAGCGGCAGGAACCTACGATCCCGCTACCCCCGCTATTTTTGAACAGGTGCGCTCTTTTCCCCTGCTCAACACCGAAAATAAATATTTAGCTCTGATTGAAGGTCAAGCTCACGTCGATTTTTCGGTACTAGATGCGGGAATTAACGAAGCGATCGAATCCGTAGCCGATCTTACCCTGCCAGCACCCTATGTGATCGATAGTTACGCCCATTCCCTATCTTTGGCCTTTTTTGAGGTGTATATTCGCAAAAACCCCAGCTATAAACCTTTTTTACAGGCGGCCTATTCCCAATATCTCAGTCAAGGCCAGGAGTTTAGATGTTTTCTGATTACCCGGGTCTCCTCGGCCGCTTTAGAACAGCTAATCGAAGATTTTATCGCTCAAAATGTCCGTTAATCAGTGTTCAGTGTTCAGTCATCAGTTATCAGTTATCAGTTATCAGTTAACTGATAACTGAAAAAATTACTACCTCCTAGTCCCAATTCATAATTCATAATTCATAATTTATGTTTGTTGAGGGCGTTTAAGTAGTAATTGGATAGCCAAAAGAATTAAACCAATGGTGACAAAAATAAAAATAAAGGTTCCTAGAGAAGCTAAACCAAAAACTAAAGTCCGGACAGCACTGCCAATTCTCAAGGCGATCGGACTGTGAGCAACCATCGGTTTTGAGTAAAAAGAATGACCGATCGCTGCTGTAAGATAATAGAGAATTGTCCCCAGTGCTGCCGAAATTGCCGCACCAACTAAACAGCGAGTAGGAGTAACTTTTTTGGTTTCTAATTCTGTGGTCATTACTTTTTAGTCCTCAAATATTGCCCAGGTTAAATTTTAATTCTTTTCCCCGACTAGAACCAAGGATCGAGGGCGGAAGGAAAAGAAGTATTGACTTCGATCGGGAAAGTATCGTCTGAATCCGAGGAGACAATCAGATCCTGATTCGTCTCTAGTTGCCGTTTTAACTGTTCCCAATCGCCGGGGTCGGTTAACTCCTCATAAACAGGGGCAGCGGAAACGATCATTTCCTTATCCGATGACCGGTTGCGGGAAGGAAGAACTGAATTAGTCAAATCAGGTAGCTTCTGGTCGATAATAGTTGTATTTGCGCTCTTAGGAGAATTTTTGGGCGAATTTAGGTTAATTTCTTGCTTTAATGACTGTAATTCACCATTGAGAGCTTTTAATAACTGCTCGATCGCCTCGATTCTTCCGAAAACATCCGGGGGAATCTCAGGATTATTGGCAGCAGAGAGGGAGGGTAAAGTTAATTTATCGGCCATGACGCGGTCGATTTCCTCTAGGGTAGTATAACCTTGGCGGACTAATTCCAAACCGTAGGCGAGGAGAGACTTGAATCCTGCTCGTGTTGCCGCTTTTTTGAGCATATCGGCGGGTTTATTCTCAGCGATGCAATTTTTGAGGTCAGGGGTAATCGTGATTACTTCAAAGACCCCAATCTGGGACTGATAACCGATGCCGTGACAATGACGGCATAATCTCCCTTTTCCCCGCGCTTGGATGATTTCTTCGGCAGTGAGGGAATTAGCTTTATAAAAGCTGTATTGAGCAGCTTGGGCGGGAGAAAGACCAAATTTAGCTAATTCCTCCCTTTTTGGTTGATGTTTCAGCCGACAAACCTGACAAACCCGTCGCACCAGTCTTTGATTGATCACTCCCACTAGGGTATCGGCGACTAGGGCCGGCTCCGCTAATTGATTGAGGCGAGCGATCGCGGCAAAGGCATTATTGAGGGGTAAACTAGAAATAACTAAATGTCCTGTCAAAGCCGCTTCTAGGGCATGGGCAAGGGTGGAAGAATCCACCAGGCGATCGATGCCGATGATATCCACATCTTGATTCCGGAAAGAGGGCAAAATCGAGGCATAATCTTGACCTTGACCATCAGCGATTTCTACTTGGGTAATACCGTTAAGGCCGCGTTCGATCGAGGTTTCCACGGTGGCGATATTAACATCGCCCTGGTTTCGATGGGCTAGTAGAGAATAAAAACTGGTGGAACAACCGCCTCCGGCCGGTGCGGTGAGCAGAATTAACCCCGCCTGGCGCTCGATCATGGTGCGTACCAGTTTACAGGTTTCTTGGCTAGTAATCAACTCATCGAGGGGCCAAAGTGGGGATCGAGAATCAAAAACCCGCAAGAGAATTTTTTCCCCGTGTTGACTGGGTAGGGTGTGGAGACGAAAATCTATTTTGCGACCGGAAAAAGTTTTGGTCATTTTTCCCTGTTGGGGTCGCGATTTCTCGCTGACATCGAGGTTAGCCAGAATTTTTAACCGTGAGATAATCGCCGGGGTCGCTTCCCGAGAAATCGGTTCCCCGGCAGAACGAAGGAGACCATCTTGGCGAAAACGGATAGTTAATTGATTTTCTTGGGGTTCTAGGTGAATTTCCGTCGCTTTGCTTTCAATGGCTTGAACAAGGATATTATTAACGACACTGATGATCGTCCCTTGATTCGCCTCTTGAATCAGCCCCAGATCCTCGTCGGCTAATTCACGGTTGAGATGGGGGAGAGATTGGCCATCTTCAAAAATATCGGTTATGTCAACTATGGTCTTTAGATCCTGTTCTTGGGAAAGACGATGGCCAGATAGGGCTTCTTCTTGACGAGAACGATAGATTTCGACCAATTTCTGGTAATCTGCCCGAGCGATGACACGACGCTCAAACTGCAATTCTTTATCCCGGAGGATACGACGTAAATCATCGAGAATTTCCTGATTAGCGGGATCGACCATGGCTAGGTGAAGAACCTTGCGATCGGATTCTTGTTTTTGTAGGGGCAGGATCTGATAACGACGGCAAATTTCAAAGGGAAGGACTGTGCGAAACAGATTTTCGATTTCTGTCCAGTCGATCGTCTCACTCTCAGGGTCAAGATATTCTAACCCATACTTGGCTTTTAGTTTTGATAGTTGTTCGAGTCGGTAGTATGCCAGTGCATCTTTGGGTAAAGGACGACCGGTGATCAGGGGTAAAATTGCCAGTAGAGATAGATGACCTTTCTGTTTCTGGATTATTGCCTTTTCTAGTTGCCCGATAGTGATATAACCCGATTGCACTAACTTTTGAGCAAAGGAAGGCAGCTTGGTCTGGGGGGTCTCGTTTGCTGATGACATGGAATAGAGCCAGTTAATATTGTACAGCCCACTACTCTATTATGCCCATTTTCTCACCGTGGCTAACAGACAGGCTATTTTTTTTAGGCAAGGGCCAACAGGCCCTGGGCAAGGGAAAGAAAATTTATAGCGTTTTTCAGTCTGCTGAGGTACAAAAGTTATGGGTTTTAGGCAAAAGGCAAAAGGGAAGAAAAATAGGTGTACCTCACTAGCTTAGTAAACGCTTTATCTTCGGCTACTTAGCAAGGATTGATAGTGAACACTCATTATATATTAATAAATATAAATAAATATGAAGTAATTTAAGTTTCACAGAGAATGAACCTGATCTTTTTTAGGATGGTGGTAAAACTGATTTTCCATTTCTCAGGTTGAAAGGTGAACCCAGATTAAGCCATCTGAACGATACGAGGACAAGCCAATGTTTGAAGATTTTACCTATATTACTGATGAGGCTTTTTTAGAGAATTATTGGTGGGAAGAAAAAGTTATTTGTCCCCACTGCCAGGGCAAAGGAAGAATCTATCTAGAAACAGAGAATGAATCCGTCCCCTGTAAATTCTGTGAAGGTCAAGGCATTATTAAACGAAAACAGGAGGAGACTAACTATCCCTAAAAATCTGTATAATTGGATACATAAATCAAAAATCTTCTTGAGTTAAAACCTCGGGCTGACATTGTTTAATTTCGCTGTTAATCCCGACGGCGGATTCTGATTGTAGGTCTTCGATATAACCGGATTGATGGGACAAAGCTTCCGAAAAACTCTCAAACGGGCCGAAATAGTAGAGACATTTCGGCTGACTGGTGGTGATCTCTACCCACCAGGGTTGAGGGGGTGAAGTAGGCTTGATCGAGACAGTTTCTGGGTCAAGAGGCCTAATACTGAGAATCTTGGCACCTTGGCGCAGGAGGCGCTGTGTTTCTTGACTCATGCGGCTTTTAGGTATTCGCAGGACTGTCCGGGAGAAGCGTTGAGGCAAAGACCCAGAAGAACCGGAAAAAACAACTTCATAGAGAAATATTTGATTCTCTCCCTGATTATTAGCCTCTAGCATACAGAAAAGATTCTCTTTTGGGGTAAGGGTTAAAAAACAGACGCTACTTTGAGCAGATGACTCAAGCAAAATCATCTCCTAACAGAGTAGCGCATCTTGATAGGATAGCATAGAGCGGCAAAAAGTTAGGTTTTGACCTATTCTCCCCTCACAGCATGGCTTAAGGGGAGATTCTTCCACAGGAAGAACCCGATAGAGTTCTTTTATTGAGCCATCCCTGAAGATATCTATGAGGATTTTTTCTCTCGTCAGTTTATTCAAGATGCTGTGGCCGAATATATAGCGTTTCCTATTCGCAAGAGGTACATTATCGATGTTGAAAAGCTTAATCAGCAAAGGTTAAACTGTGCCGCACAGGTGTGATAACTGCTATGTAGCAGTTATCTTAATGGTCAGGTAGAAAGTTTTCGTTTTTTGGATTCGGTTGTCGGTCGTCGATGCCAAATCCTGTTATACTTCATCTTTATGAGAAACAAGGTCAATAATATTGACAACCAATAAGTAGTCATGCAAAATAAATTTCCTAGTAAAGATAGACAAGAGGCAAGAGGCAAAAGCTTTATCGAAATGTGTAATTAATTTTGCTTAGGTACTTAGAGTTTTTTAACAAATATGCGGACACCAAAATTAAGCTTAGGAACCAGATTATTTTTATCCCATCTCCTCGTTATGGTGGTGGGATTGAGTAGCTTTATTATCATTGCTAAATTATCTTCTCCGCGAATGTTTGTTTTACGTTTGGAACAGTTAGAAAGGCAGGGATTTTTTACCGTGCGTTCAGCGAGAACTTTCTTGGTTAGGGGTTTTGAGACGGCTTGGGATAGTAGTGCTATTTGGTCATTTATTGCGGGAGGAAGTGCAGCTGGTTATCTGAGTTTTTTGGTTTCCCAACGTATTATGAAACCAGTAAAACAAATCAAACAAATCACTAAAAATTTTGCGGAAGGGGATTTATCGGCGCGAGTTCCAGAAAGCGAAATCCCAGAATTAAATCAATTAGCCATCAGTTTTAATCAGATGGCGATTAGTTTAGCCGATGTGGAAAAACGTCGCCAGGAATTAATCGGTGATCTTACCCACGAATTACGCACCCCTTTAACTGTGGTACGGGGATATCTGGAAGAATTAGCCGATGGTGCGATCGAACCTAATCCAGAACTTTATCAGAAATTAGTGAAAGAAACCCGACGGTTAGAACGTTTAACCCACGATCTACAGGAGCTATCGCGAGCGGAATCTGGTTATCTCTCGATTAAACTGCAACCTGTTAATTTATTAACTTTGTTAAATTCTCTTATCGAAAAATTCGCCGATCAATTATTAGAAGATGGACCGACTTTACAGTTAGATTGTCCCCCCAATTTACCATCTGTCATGGCCGATCCCGATCGCCTTGAACAAATTTTAGTTAATCTGCTCGGTAATGCCATTCGTTACACCGATCATGGTGCAATTACCCTGCAAGTGACAAGGGACAAAAATCGCCTACAAATTGCCGTTATCGATACGGGAATCGGCATCGCAGCAGAGGATTTACCCTTTATTTTCGAGCGCTTTTGGCGGGCCGATCGTTCTCGTTCCCGTTATTCTGGGGGTAGTGGTATTGGTTTAGCGATTACCCGTCGTTTAGTGGAATTACACCAAAGTAAAATGGAGGTAGAAAGTGAATTAGGTAAAGGCAGCACTTTTCGTTTTTCCCTAGCAATATCTCCGAATTGGGAGTAGGGGTTTTTTTAGTGATCGGTAAACAGTAATCGGTAAGGGGAGACGGGAGAAGGGGGAGATGGATCGGGAAGAGAGAGTTCGAGCATTTGTACTAAAATATCTAATAGACATCTCCAAAAATTATAACCCAATCACAGCTTACTTTTAGCTTTTGTACTAACTGAGTAGTTCTGGGCTGAAATGTGTATCTATAGCGTTTCCTAAGCTAGTGAGGTACACCTATTTTCTTCCCTTTTGCCTTTTGCCTTTTGCCTAAAACCCATAACTTTTGTACCTCAGCAGACTGAAAAACGCTATATCGTTGCTAATTCAATTTTACTGAAAAAATATGAGACAATTAAAATCATTTTTATTTGGTTAGATTCCTTAACTAGAAAAACTTTTAGTCTTAAGGTAATATTAGGTGGAGGTCTAATAGGCAGTTTCAATGCAGTGCAGCTGATAACGAGATGACTATTCAGGGGAAGACAAGTGGCGGAAAATCTGGCTGGCGATGGCTGCACTCCGGCGAATTTGTTCAATTTCGGAAAGACTTTGCCAATCTTCGGTGTCTATAGTGGTTTTACTCTGGCCATTACGCATAGTATAGGCGTAGGGACGGGCAAAAACCTGTAAATCTTCTGGAGACCATTGGGGAAAAAGCTCGCTAAGACAAACAACAAGGCGATCAAAGTTATCTAATTGACTATTAACTAGATTTTCAGCACTTTCTACTAGACGATTTAAATGTTCGGCTGGCAGTAAAGAGGCAAATTTATCAAAGATATTAGACCGGGACGAAACGGAAACTGTCGGGAATTTTTGGTGTAAACTGCTAAAGAATCTATGAGCTTGTGCCTCGATCGCCGTCGCTTCTAGTCCTTCACACAGAGAAAAAGGCGTTTCTGCCACGTCTAAGGGATCATGACTCTCAACAGCGGTTACATCCCAGGGATAGGTGACTTCTTCTTCGATCAGGATTGCCAGAAGTTCCTCGGTAATCTGTTCGGATAGGGATAAATGGCTCATAAACGATACTCCATATTTTGGTCTTTGTGGCGTTCAATGAGTAACTACATCTCGGTTTTGACAATTCCCGAAGCTACCAACAGACTTCTGCTGGAAGCCAGACGAGAGGTACTCTTGCCATAGTAGCAATAATTAGGGTTTGCATAAGTAGCTGGTTATAATTAAATTAAAAATGGATTTTAGGTTCGATCCCCCCTGCCCCCCTTGATAAGGGGGGTGCCGATAGGCGGGGGGATCTGACAACTTTTAACGCCTACCTGCATATTATTATTGATTACTTTTTGACTTTTGCCAGAAGCCGATTAGAAAAGTGGCATAAACTTCTCAACGCCTGAATTTGGGACAAGCTGACATCCTCTGCTGGAATGTAAGTGATAAATTTTACCGCTCGAATCTGTCTTCCTCTCTGTGTTCTTTCTGCCTCTGTGGTTTATCCTTAATCTTTCTGGGATCACCTGAGAAAAACTGTATGCTAGGCCATATTTAACATTTAATATAGCGCTTTTCACGTTACTGAGGTATCGACAAGTTTTGCCAACAAAGGGTTTAAGCTCCTTGCCCATACCTCATTCTGAGGAAAACTGCTATAATTTAATAATTTAATAATTTAATATTTAATCATATATCATAATAGACTATATTACTACTGGACTTAAAGTGGCTTCTTTAATTCGGCTAGGACGATTAACAAGTGTCGAATCATCTGTAATCAATGCACGTTTAGGAAATATCTCACCAGAAAGACTAATACGCATTAAAAATCTTTTAATCAATTGGCTAAGACAATCAAATTAGTGTGGTCTGCTAGGCTTCGCCGCTCTTCGAGAACGTAGTGCCTTCGGCAACGCCGTCATCTTATTGATTAAACTTTAAAAATGCGATCATGTATTGCCGTTGTCAACGAAATAGCCGATTTTTCCGATTTTCACCTCTCGATCGCACAATTTAAAAGGTTAAAAGGAACCCTCAAGATGACCCAAGACAAACCGATCCAACGCCAAATTCTACCGATTCCCGACTTGACCCCCTTCGGTCTAACCACCTACGATGCCAAGAATCCCGACGCCCACTATCCCCCGATTCGAGATATCCGACCGCCAGCCGGCGCACCCAACGTGCTGATCGTGCTGCTCGATGACGTGGGTTTTGGAGCCGCCAGTGCCTTCGGTGGTCCCTGCAATACGCCCACTTTCGAGCGATTAGCGGCGGCTGGGTTAAAATACACCCGTTTTCATACCACTGCCCTCTGTTCTCCCAGTCGTGCGGCTTTGCTCTCTGGAAGGAATCATCACTCGGTCGGCATGGGCAACATCACCGAAACCGCCACCTCCGCCCCTGGACAGAGTTCCGTCCGTCCCAACACCAAAGCCCCCCTTGCCTTAACCCTGAAGCTGAACGGCTATTCCACGGCGCAATTCGGTAAATGCCACGAAGTACCGGTTTGGCAAACCAGCCCGATCGGTCCCTTTGACGCTTGGCCCTCTGGCGGGGGTGGATTCGAGTATTTCTACGGCTTTATCGGTGGCGAAAATAACCAGTGGGAGCCGGCACTGTACGAGGGAACAACCCCGATCGAACCGCCGAAAACCCCGGAGGAAGGCTATCACCTGACCGAGGATCTGGCCGATCGAGCGATCGCTTGGATTAGTCAACAAAAAGCCCTCGCCCCCAATAAGCCTTTCTTTGCCTACTTCGCCCCCGGCGCAACCCACGCCCCCCACCACGTCCCGAAGGAGTGGATCGACAAGTATCAAGGCCAATTCGCTCACGGTTGGGATCGCCAGCGTGAGATCACCTTTGCCCGACAGAAAGAACTGGGCGTAATTCCCCAAAATGCCGAACTCACCCCCCGTCACGCCGAAATTCCCCCATGGGATGACATGGACGAGCGCCTGAAGCCGGTATTAGAGCGCCAGATGGAGGTGTACGCCGCCTTTCTGGAACATACCGATGATCAGGTGGGACGAGTGATTCAAGCCTTAGAAAAGCTAGAAATCATCGACGATACGCTAATTTACGTCATCGTCGGTGATAACGGTGCCTCCGCCGAGGGAACGCTGCAGGGTGCGTTTAACGAGATGGCCAACTTTAACGGGTTAGCGAGTCTAGAAACCCCGGAATTTCTTCTCTCGAAACTAGATGACTTCGGTGCGCCCGATTCCTATAATCACTACGCGGTCGGTTGGGCCTGGGCGATGAGTAGCCCCTACAAGTGGACGAAACAGGTCGCTTCCCACTGGGGCGGCACCCGCAACGGTACGATTGTTCGTTACCCCAAACTCATCCAGGAAAAAGGTGGGATTCGTCACCAATTCTGTCACGTCATTGATGTGGCTCCGACGGTGTTGGAAGTGGTAGGCATTCCCGAACCGACGATGGTTAACGGTGTCCTACAAAGTCCCTACGAGGGTACGAGTATGGTTTATACCTTTAACGACGCGGCTGCCCCCGAACGTCATGATGTGCAGTATTTCGAGATGTTTGGCAATCGGGGCATCTATTACAAGGGTTGGAGCGCGATTACCAAGCACCGCACCCCGTGGGTGATGACTGGACAGACGATGGTTCCTTTCGACGATGATATCTGGGAACTATACGACGGCAGTACGGATTGGACGCAGGCTCGGGATCTCTGCCAGGAAATGCCAGAGAAACTGCACGAACTACAGCGACAATTTCTGATCGAGGCGGTTAAATATAATGTACTGCCCCTAGACGATCGCCAAGTGGAACGGATCGATCCCGCCACCGCCGGCCGACCCACCCTCGCCGGGGGGAACTCGCAATTATTTTTCGCCGGAATGGGGCGTTTGTCCGAAAATAGCGTCATCAACATCAAAAATAAGTCCTTCTCGGTGACGGCGGAACTGGAAATTCCCCCAGAAGGCGCGGATGGGGTGATTATCGCCCAAGGCGGCCGCTTCGGTGGTTGGAGTGTCTATAGCCACGATGGAAAAGCCAAGTTCGTCTATAACGTGCTGGGGATTGAAAGTTTTGTCACCGAGGCGACGGAGACGATCCCTGCTGGCAAGCATCAGGTACGGATGGAGTTTGCCTACGATGGTGGTGGTTTAGGACGGGGGGGAAATGTCACCCTCTACTACGACGGTCAACCAGTGGGTACGGGTCGGGTAGAACGAACTCAGGCTTTTATTTTCTCCGCCGACGAAACCACGGATATCGGCTACGAATCTGGTACCCCCGTGGCGGCGGAATATACCTCGAAAACCAGTCGTTTCACTGGTAAGATCGGTTGGGTTCAACTCGATCTGGGTACGGACGATCATGACCACCTGATCGACCCGGAGGAACGTCTGAAAATTATCATGGCCCGGCAGTAGAAAAGGGGACTTGTGATACTGGTAGTTTTATCTAGACTATCCCTCGGTTAAAAGCAAAAAAATTGAGCTTAAATTAGCAACTTTGTCCTATGGAATGGTCTTTTTTGAGAAACTTTGCCATCACTTTATTCGCCCTCTTAAATCCTCTGGGGATGCTGCCGATTTTTATTAGTTACACCGCTCGCGAACGTAAAGAAGTACAACGACTCGTGGCTCTATTTGTCTCGTTAACTGTCTTGTGTTTGTTGTTAATTTTTATGTTTATCGGAACGGCAATGCTAAAATTCTTTGGTGTCACCTTAGACTCTTTTCGCCTAGCTGGTGGCGTGCTTTTGTTGATTATCGGTATCAACATTGTTAACGGTTCTGGGGCAGGGACAAAAGAGCTTTTAATTAATGAGCAAGGAGGGGATTATCTCAGCGAAGCTAAGTCAGTTTATCGGCAGATTGTTATTCCTATGGCTATGCCTTTATTAGTGGGGCCTGGGGTGATTGCTAACGTTATCCTTTATGCCAGTGAAGCCGAATCAAAGCTAGGTAGTGGTACGAGCATTGAACTGATTTTGATGACAATTTTAGTCAGTTTTTTAGTCTTTCTCATCCTCGCTGCTGGCAAATGGTTACAAAGACTTTTAGGAGATATTGGCTTGAGTATTACTCAGCGAGTTATGGGCCTATTTGTAGCGGCGATCGGAGTACAATTTATGGTGACAGGTTTGATTAATATTTTTGTCGATCAGATCGTTCCGAAACTACCATCATAGCCAATTGCTAATTAGTCTAAATGTTAGCCAAGAAAATTACTGGAAATATCAAATAAGCTGTTGTCTATTTAAGTAGTCGTGCAAAATTAATTTCCTAGTAAAGATAGGCAAAAGGCAAGAGGCAAAAGGCAAGAGGGGGTTAGATATGTGTAATTAATTTTGCTTAGGTACTTACAATGGGTATTAAGGGGAGCAATCATGAGAAATTCTGAGCAATTGACCAAATCCCTGAAGCATTTTCGTTATACACTTTTTCTGGGAGTAGCGGCCATGGCAATCAATAGCTGGGGGATGCCCAATATTTCTGTAGCCCAGACTACTTCTGCTCAAGAAAAAGTGCAGTTAATGTTCGTGCAAACGGGAGAATATCTTAAGGTAGATACCGTTATCATGATGGTAAGGGCCTAGTTTTTACCGATTGCGATCAACCTAATTGGAGGGAATTTCTCGATCAAGGTTTTGGTATGGCGGCTTGTTATCAAACCTCCGATACAAGTGTTAATAGTACGGCGATGCGGCGACTGGTAGCAACCTACGGGATGCTTTCCTATTTTTTATCCGTCTCGATTATTGCTATTATTTTTGGCATGATCGGTAATTTACTCTCAGCAAAAAAGATATTTTATTAAGGAAGTCATGGTTCATCAGAAAATTAATCTCGATCGCCTCAGTCCGGAAGAGGCACTAATTACCCCCACCTATGCTTCCCGCGCCCTGACTTCCTCTGTACCTAAATACGAGATTCCCGAGGGAGAAATGCCGCCGGCGGTGGCCTACAATTTAATTCGCGATGAACTTGCCCTTGATGGTAATTCTCGTCTGAATCTGGCTACTTTTGTCACCACTTGGATGGAACCAGAAGCCAAACAATTAATGGCGGAAACCTTCGATAAAAACATGATCGACAAGGATGAATACCCACAAACCGCCGAAATTGAATTGCGTTGTGTGAATATGATCGCTAGACTCTGGAATGCTCCCAAAGGCGCAGCGGCAACCGGTTGTTCTACCATTGGTTCCAGTGAAGCGGCGATGTTGGGAGGCATGGCTTTAAAATGGCAGTGGCGCAAACGCCGACAAAAAGAGGGTAAACCCACCGATAAACCTAATTTAGTTATGGGCATTAATGTGCAGGTTTGTTGGGAAAAATTCTGTCGTTATTGGGAGGTAGAACCGCGTTTTGTGCCGATGGAAGGGAATCGTTTTCATCTCGATGCGACGGAAGCAATTAAACTAATTGATGAGAATACGATCGGGGTAATTGCCATTATGGGTAGTACCTTTGATGGTAGTTACGAACCCGTCCAAGAAATTAATGATGCCCTAGAAAAATTGAACAGAGAAACTGGCTGGGAAGTTCCCCTGCACGTCGATGGTGCTAGTGGTGGTTTTATTGCTCCTTTTCTTGATCCCGATTTAGTCTGGGATTTTCGCCTCAAATGGGTTAAATCGATTAATGCTTCTGGGCATAAATACGGTTTAGTCTATCCCGGTGTCGGTTGGATTATCTGGCGAGATCGGCAAGAATTGCCAGAAGAATTAATTTTTCATTGTAATTATTTAGGCGGTGATCTGCCTAATTTTGCTCTGAATTTTTCTCGTCCCGGCAATCAAGTAGTCGCCCAATATTATAATTTTTTACGCTTGGGTAAAGAGGGTTATCGACAAATTCATCAAGCCTGTCGAGATACGGCCTTGTATTTATCGGGGGAAATCGCTAAGATGGGGCCGTTTGAATTGATTACCGATGGTAGCACTATTCCAGTTTTTGCTTGGAAATTAAAGGAGACAATTAGCGATCAAACTAATTATAGTTTATTCGATTTAGCCGATAAATTGCGCGAGCGGGGTTGGTTAGTTCCTGCCTATACAATGCCCAAAAATCGCCAAGATTTAACTGTGCAGAGGGTGGTGATCAAGGAGGGATTTAGTCGCGATATGGCGGATCTGTTGTTGCGGGATATTAATTCAGCGATCGCCTTCTTTAAATCTCAGTCTAATTATCAGTCAAAATTATCTGGTTCCCATTTTCATCACTAACAGATGTTGAGGAAAAACTCGCTTAAATTTCCTAAATATTGGCAACCCTTACAAAGTTTTGGTGTTGCCAATTTTTCCACACGAATTATTCACAAAACTGCTCAAGGAAATTTTCATATTTGGTCATCTCGGCGCTTTCGTAAACGCCATAGCAGTGAAATTAAATCTAGCACTTCTGACTTAATTTCCTCTAAGTTAAAGCCGTTTAAATATTGGACTTGGCAATTAGATAATTTAACCTGGTGGATCGGTTTTATTTTTACCCTTGGTTCAATTTTATTCATTGTCGGCTCAATTCCGATGATGTTTCCCCATCCCCCCTTAGAGAGGATTTCTGTCATTAATTTTATTGGTTCAGTTTGTTTTACTTTTGGTTCCTATGCTGCCTTTTTAGAAGCTATTAATTTAAATCTAGATGTTACTCTGATTCGGGATGTAGAAATACTGGAGGAAAAAATCGGCACTGTTTCCCATCCCGTCCCCAAACTGATTAAAATTAAATGGTTTGCTTGGCAACCTGATCGCCTTGAATATTGGGGAACTTTCATTCAATTTATCGGAGCTTGTCTATTCAATATTAATTGTTTTTTTGCCATGGTGCAAGGTTTAAGTTGGCAGAGTGATGATCTGTTAATTTGGATTCCTAGTACCCTGGCTTCCCTTCATTTCTGCACCGCTAGTTATTTAGCTGTTGTCGAAGTTTCTCATAGTTATTGGTCTTGGCATTTTAAAGATATAGAATGGTGGATAGTGGTGTTAAATTTAGGCGGTTCTCTTGGCTTTTTGAGTGGCAGTATTTTCGGCTTTTTCGGACAGGGAACAATTATTTGCTGTCAGGAATGGGGAACAAATTTCTCCTTTTTATCGGGTTCACTTTTGTTTTTAGGAGGTAGTTATTTAATGATTCCCGAAATGTTGCAAGAATAGCTTTCAGATGTGAAAATTTTCCTCCTGTCTTAATTTAGTATTTATGTACTTTAGTTGAGGACAGTAATGCCTAAACCTTACCCTACTACACACAGAAAAATCTGACTTAATCCTATGCAATTTATACCATTTTTCAATATTAATCAAAGAGCTTTAATGCCAAGTAAACCATCTAGAACTAGAGGATGGATGAAAAAAATTGGGCATACTTTGGTAATATTTATCGTAGTTTTACTAATGACTCTAACTTCCCCTCTTTTGGGAATAGCTCAAAATCCGACACAACTGGAAAATAAAATTGACGGCTTTCCAGTTATGTTAGATGGAAAACCCCTCTTTTTTATCCGGCGGGGAGTTTCTTCATTTTCGGCGGAGGAGAGAGCTAACACTATTACCCGGAGAATTGAAAGAATTGCTCAAAATGATTCTATTCCTGTGGAGAACCTGACAATTGAGCAGCTCCCTGATGATAACTCACTGTATTTAAGTGTAGATCAAGAAGTAATTCTAACGGTGACGGAGCGAGATGCAAAAGCCTATCGTTCAACGCCAGAGGTTTTAGCTCAACAAGCTTTACAAAAAATTCAGTTTGCTATCACTCAATATCGACAAGATCGAAAACCCGAACAACTACTTAAGAACATCATTTATACGGTTATAGCCAGCTTTGCTTTCTTGATTATTAGCTTTGCAGTTATCAAAATTTCAGGAAAACTATTTCCCTTCATTAGACGTTTGATTGAATCCTTGACACCAGGCATTCAAATCGGGAATGTTGAGATCATATCTTCCTCTAAAATCAGCTTCTTTTGGCTGCGAGTTCTTCGGATAATTCGCTTCTTTGTTCTGTTTTTATTATTATTTAATTATGCTACATTTGTCCTTCGTTTATTTCCCTGGACAAGAGTTTTTGGCGACAGTATTTTAGGTTATTTTTCTCAATCATTAGAACTGGTTTTATACTCCATTGGCAAATATCTTCCCAATGCCTTTATTATTGCCATAATTATTTTTATTACTTACTACTTAATCCGGCTTATCAAGCCCTTTTTTACAGCAATAGAAAGAGGAAATCTGATTATTCCGGGTTTTTATACTGATTGGGCTAAACCTACTTACAATATCCTATTAGTCATAATTCTTGCCATAGCAGCAATAGTGGCTTTTCCCTACTTGCCCGGTTTTAATTCTCCAGCTTTTCAAGGCATTTCTGTTTTTCTTGGTCTTCTTTTATCCCTTGGTTCAACTTCAGCGATCGCCAATGTTATTGGGGGAATTATTCTTATTTATACCCGTGCCTTTCGCATAGGAGATCACATTCAAATAGGAGATGTAATTGGCGATCTAATTGAAAAAAACTTCCTAGTTATTCGCATTTGTACTCCTACTAATAAAATCATTACTATTCCTAACTCGTCTTTATTAAGTAGTAATGTGATTAACTTTAGTATTTCCTCACGGGAATTAAACAGAAATCTAATTATTCAGACAACGATTACCCTAGGGTACGATCTGCCTTGGCGAAAAGCCCACACAACCTTAATTGAAGCTGCTCTAGAAACTGAGCATATCCTCAAAGAACCCGCCCCTTTTGTCCTGCAAACTAGCCTAGATAATTTTTACATCAGTTATCAGTTAAACGCTTACACTAACCAACCCAATTTGATGGTAATAATTTATTCAGAACTCCATCAAAATATTCAAGATAAGTGTAATGAAGCTGGGATTGAGATTCTCTCTCCCAGTTACACCTCCCTACGAGATGGAAATACAACAACCATTCCCGAAAATTATTTACCTTCCGATTATGTTGCGCCTCCCTTTCGTGTTCAATCTTCAGACAATCAAGAAAACAACACATTATGATAGTAAATCCGTTTTTAAGCCCTCACTTTTGGCGGATTATTAATATAATGTTAATTGAGCTTAGAAGGAGATAAATCGATGACGGCATCCTATGAGCAAGACTTTGGACTTTGGGCCGAACAAATGGCCGATTTATTAGCCTCTGGTCGGTTTTCTGAGTTAGATATTGAGAATTTAGTCGAAGAGGTGCGGGATTTGTCGAAACGGGAGCGCGATCGCTTACTTGCTAGTCTAAGATTAATTTTGCATCATTTATTAAAGTGGGACTATCAACCTCAACGGCGATCGCACAGTTGGTTGGGAACTATTCAAGGAGAAAGAGCTAATATTAGGCTTTATTTGGACGATAGCCCCAGTTTAAGGCGATATTTAACCGATGAAAGCCTATTTAAACTCTATGCTGTTGCTTGTTCCGATGCCTTTAGAGAGACGGGATTAGAGTTTCCCCCCGTTTGTCCCTACGGTATTGAGGATATTTTAAATCGTTCTCTTCATTTGTCGGAATGATAGGCGAAAAACGATTAAAGTTGGTAAGCTTAGATAGTATCCACAGGATCTTAAGTTTATCGCCATGATTGACTGGTTAATTGTCTGGGGGGTTACTCAAGCCGCAGGTTCGCTTGTTCGTTCAGTAATGCAAGAGTTGGCCATAGAGGGTGCAAAAGATTACGGAAAGGAATTTTTTAAAAATAGTCTAGGTAAAGTGTTACATTTACCCGAAAAAGATGTTCAAAAAGAAGCTTATGGAAAAGCAATGAAGGAGTTTTTAGAACTCTTTCAGCAACAGTTAGAAATGGCCGATCTGGAGGATGATCAAATTAAAAACTTTGAAAAACCCCTCAAGACTTTTATTAAAGATGACCAAGTTAAACCTATTTTAGGGGATGCTTTTGATATTGATTGTCAAGTTCTTGATAATTTTACGTTAGCTCAATCTTGGCAAAGACTTAATTTACCCCCGTTACCTGCTGAATTTAACTGGGAAAAACTCAGTAAATTTTATTTGAGAAAAACTCAGTAAATTATTCAAAATTCTGAAAAGTTAAGAGCCGTTTTTTTAGTTCAGTTACAGGATAAAAATAGCCAAAATATTCAAGAAATAGCAGGAGTTAAAACAGATTATAATTTAGATAACTATGCGGAAGGCTTAAAAAAGGAATATGGCCATCTTAAATTAGAATGTTTAGACACAACGACTTATGAGCAAATTAAACTCTGGCGAATGTTTGTGCCGCAAAATGTGAGACGATGCAAACAATTTATTCCTCAACTTTATGAATTACCTAAAGAAGTGCTGCAGGAACTTGTAGATAGGGGAGAAATTACTCAAGCGGAGTTAGAACAAATACAAGCAGAACTAGAACGAAAACGGCGAGAATATGTCAATGAAAAATTAGATCCTGTTTTGGATATCGTCAATTCTTCTGAATACCGACGAACTGTAATTTTAGGCGATCCGGGGGCGGGAAAATCGAGTTTATTGCAGTATTTAGCTTTAAATTGGGCTGAAAAAGAACTCAGTCAGCGTGTTTTGCTTCCCCTTCCTCTTTTGATAGAATTGCGTATTTATGCCAGAGATAAAGATGAAAAAAAATGTCAGAATATTCTAGAATTTTTCCATCAAGGTAATCTGATTTGTCATCTCAATCAACTTACTTTAGATGATAAGCTTAAAAAGGGTCAAGTTCTTGTGCTTTTTGATGGATTAGATGAAGTTTTTAATCCTCAATTAAGAGAAGAAATTGTCACGGATATCAAACGTTTTAGTATTCAATATTCTCAAGTGCAGATTATAGTCACTTCTCGCTGGTTAGGATATAAAGCAGAAGAATTAAATCATGCTGGTTTTGAACATTTTATGATCCAAGATTTAGATAAAGATCAGATTGAAGGTTTTATCAAACGTTGGCATGATTTGGCTTTTGAAAATCGAGATGATAAAACCCAAAAACAATAACGTTTACAAAAGGCAATTAAGGAGTCAAAAGCGATTCGAGAATTAGCAGGAAATCCTTTATTATTAACGATGATGGCTATTCTGAATCGAACTCAAGAATTACCAAGAGATCGCTCAAAACTTTATGAAAAAGCGTCAGAGGTGTTATTACATCAATGGGATTTTGAAACCAAGGAAGGATTAATTGATCCTGAACTGAAAAAATATCTTTATAATATTGATCTACGAGATAAAAGGGACATTCTTCGTTTAGTCGCAAGTGCCATACAAGCAGGGGAAAAAGGGTTAGCTGTTAATTTAATCTATAAGGAAGAATTAGAAAACATTTTGACTCAATATCTTCAAGGAACAGGAATTAACAAACGAGACGCTAGTGATCTGACTGATTTAATTATCAAACAACTGCGCTATCGTAATTTTATTCTTTGTTCTTTAGGTGGCAATGCTTTTGCTTTTGTTCATCGAACTTTTTTAGAATACTTTTGTGCTTGCGAGTTTTATGAAAGATTTAAAAACCGAGGATTACCAGACGGAATTAATCTTGATGAATTGAAAACCAAAGTATTTGGAGAACATTATTCAGATCCTGTTTGGAAAGAGGTTTTATGTTTATTGATGGGGATGCTAAGTGCAGAATTTCCCAAAGAAATTGCTGAAGAATTAATTAATTATCTCATTGATATGGAGGAAAAAGATCAGGAATTTGCTCATCTTTTTTTGGCAGCAGATTGTTATGGAGAATTGCGAAACCAGTCTATTTATGTTGAACTAAGTCAGCGATTGTTAGATAGTCTTCAATCCTTAACTAAATCGTCTTATAGGTATGCTGATACTGATTTTAAGGAAAAACCAGTTGCTAAAATTGGAGCAATTTGGCAAGATGATCCGACAGGATGGAGTGTTCTTCAAGCTATAGCAATTGAGCAAAATTACTGGAGTGGCGCAAGGGAAGCTGTTAATCAATTATCTAGAATTGCTAAAATTCATTCTGAGGCGTTAGTTTATCTACAGGAAGTTGCTAGACAAGGTGAATCAGCGGCAGGTACAGCAGGTCAAGCTTTAGCCAATTATTGGCGAGATAATCCGCAAACTTTACCCATTATTCAACAACTAGCTAACAAGGGTGAATGGGAAGCAATTGAAGCTTTAGTAACCCATTGGCGAGATAATCCGCAAACTTTACCCATTATTCAACAACTAGCTAATAAGGGTGAATGGGAAATTATTGAACTTCGTAGAGCATTAGGTAGAATACCAATTGACTCAGAAATAGGAGCAATTATCGAAACCATATTATCTAGAAAGGATCTAGATTCTGACATTAAAGAAGAGTTTCGAGAACTTCTTGGGCGTAATAATTTCAGAGAGTTGAGAATCCCTGATCAATATAGTCAGCACGAAAGCGGCGGCGGTCATTTTTCTACTTTAACAACTAAAATAACTGATGCTGAAATTTTAGTAAAATCTTTACAGGATTTGGGAATAATAGTTAAACGTGAAGCAGATGTTCGTGGTTCTAACGGTCAAAGAGTTAGAGTAGATATTGTTGCTGTGCTAGAGGGAGATTATGATCTAGGTTGGATTCGTAATACTGACGGAAGTTTTGACTTGATTGTTGATATATTGGGAGTTGCTAAAAAACATGATCAAACTGAATTGATTAATAGTATCAATGCAAAATATGCTGTTAATAAAACCCTTAAAGAAATTAAAGAGAGAGGTTTAAATCAGCGCGATCTCTAATCTGCTAATTTTGTAGGGTGCGTGTTTGCGGCTACCAATTCTGTTAAAAAACCAAAATTAACAATCTGCACCCCACGCAGCAAATTTATTATTAAATTGGTGCGTTACGCTTTCGCGCTTTGCACCCTACGATTTATGTTTTTGTTTGTGGCGATTATCTCTGATAAAAACCTAAATCAACAATCGGCTGTAACACATCAACTTGATCATTAAACTGGTGCGTTACGTTGTCAAATATCATCTTCAGTTAATTCTGAATCTTTGAGAATACCTTTTAATGTTCCTATCGGTAAATCTCGATTTCCATGTATTGGTATAACAATAATTGCAGAAATATTTTCTTTGGTATAGATATAATGACTTCCTTTAATTCTTGCCAATTTCCAGCCAAATCTTTCAACGACTTTACATAATTTTTTACCTGAGATTGACTTCATACAGAAATCTCCACTAATTGCTGATTCTCTTTTCGATCAAGTAATTTTTTTTCATGAGAAACTTCTAACCAGCCTTCTATTGCCTCTTTAACCATGACCATCAAATCATCATAATTTTCTGCCCAAGTATGACAACCAGACAAAGCTGGTACAGTTGCACACCAAACATCATCTTCTTGCCAGACAACCACTTTGATATTCATAATAAATATTTTTTATTGACTAAGATTATTCTAATAATAACATGAATTTGTTTTTTTGTGTAAGCCTGATCTTGTAGGGTGCGTTAGGCAGCGATTATCTCTGATAAAAACCTAAATCAACAATCGGCTGTAACACATCAACTTCATCATTAAATTGGTGCGTTACGCTATCGAATGGCGTACCCGACGATTGATGTTTTTGTTTGCGGCGATAATCTCTGACAAAAAACCAAAATCAACAATCGGCTTCATCATTAAATTGGTGCGTTATGCTATCGAATGGCGCATCCTACAATTTATTTTTCTGTTTGAGCGTGATCGTTTATAATCAAAATATCATTATTTTGGAGTAAAAAAAATGCGTAAACAGACCATTCAATATACATCATCTTTAGATGCTTTGATTGCTGTTGCCAAGCGACTTAGCGTCTATGAAAACCAACATAAAATGGATTCCGAAGATTTTTATAAGGAATACAATCGGGGAACATTTTCAGATGATATAATATTTATAGAATGGTCAAACGATTATCGTCATTACCTTGCTTTGCGTCAAGAATTAGAACAAAAATTAAATCATGCTGCTTAAACTTTTATCTGATTACCTCAATCAAGTAGAGCAAGCAATTGTGCAGTGTGAAAATGCCTATGTAGAACTTTATCAAGAAGAAATACTGACATCACAAAGAGCCAACTTAAGAATTAGGTTGCGTTTCAAGCAGTGATCGCCGATCTTGTAGGGTGCGTTCCCTGATGCAACCCTTGTTACTCCATTCGTTTGATGATGGGGAACGCACCACCAAACACGGAATATTCAGTGGATTAGGGTGTTAGGGGTTTGGGAAGGAGAATTTAGATTAAAATAGATAACAGATAATTAGCAAAGTCTGCTCATAATGCCGAATATTATCTGGTCGGATTACTTACAATATCGAGCCAAACTGAGAGGATTTGAACTTGCTAAAATAGAAGAGATTCTCAAATACTCTGGAGAAAGGTACTACGATACTGAAACGGGTCGTCTTATTGCCGTAGGCAAGCATGATAATCGTTTAGTAATTATTCCTTATGAATACGATGATAATTTTATAACTCCTGTCACCATTCATGCGACAACACGCCAACAAATTCGATTTCGCCTAACAACTGGGAGATATACTATCCATGAGTAACCCTAAAATGAGATACTTTGAACAAGAAGACATTCTTCATTTAACTATTTCTGATGAACCAGAAGCTAAAAGTGTAGAAATTAATCCAAATATTACCGCTGAACTTAATGATTTAGGAGAATTAATTGGCCTAGAGATTACCAATGCTAGTTCTTTTATCCGAGATTCAATTTTAGAGTCAACCCAAGGAAAAATATTAAATTTGTCCGCCCAATGACTTATTGAGTGCGATCGCCGCTCTTGTAGGGTGCGTTAGGCGGCGATAATTTCTGATAAAAAACTCAAATTAACAATCCGCCGTAACACATCAACTTCATTATTAAATTGGTGCGTTACGCTATCGAATGGCGCACCCTACAATTTATGTTTCTGTTTGAGCGCGATCGTTTATAATCAAAATATCATTATTTTGGAGTAAAAGAAAAATGCGTAAACAGACCATTCAATATACATCATCTTTAGATGCTTTGATTGCTGTTGCCAAGCGACTTAGCGTCTATGAAAATCAACATAAAATGGATTCCGAAGATTTTTATAACGAATACAATCAGGGAACGTTGTCAGATGATATAATATTTATAGAATGGGCAAACGATTATCGTCATTACCTTGCTTTGCGTCAAGAATTAGAACAAAGATTAAATCATGCTGCTTAAACTTTTATCTGATTACCTCAATCAAGTAGAGCAAGCAATTGTGCAGTGTGAAAATGCCTATGTAGAACGTTATCAAGAAGAAATACTGACATCACAAAGAGCCAACTTAATAATTAGGCTGCGTTTCAAGCAGACCCATTTATTAGAAATAAACGAAGCTATAATAATCACAGACAATTACTTAGAATTCCTAGATTATCGTTACCATTTCCAAGATGAAAAAAATAACCTAGTTTTTCGTTATGATAGTACCCCTCACTTTCCCAATCTCTCTACTTTTCCCCATCACAAGCATTTACCAAACGATGTAATTAGTTGTCACAAACCTGAAATTACTCAAGTCTTAACAGAAGCAACAGAGTTATTGAGGTAAATAAAACCTATTTAATGCGATCGCTGATCTGGTAGATTGCGTTAGACAACAATCCCAACATTAGGGGCGCAAAGAACTTGCCCCCTCTGGATATCACGGTAATTCCCCTGACCGTAGCTTCTAGCGGAACATTGCCCGGAGAGAACTGGAGAATTGATTGGCTACCCGTGCGGCCACTAATCCCGAAAGGGCAGCAACCACCACTGTGGCAAGGCAGGTTAGCTGGGCTGCCCCCGGACCCCCCACCCCCAGCACCATCGCCACGGCGGTCAACGGTAGGCGATAGCCGCCCGCAATACCGGCCGCTGCTCCCGCCGCACCGGCCAGATCCCCCGAAATCTCAAAGGTGGTGGCGAACACCCGGCCACTGAGGTCGCCGATCGCCAGAAAAGGGACAAACACGCCACCACAGCCCCCGGCTAAAACCGCAGCGGTGGTGAAGGCAGCCCGGAGCAGAGCTACCGCTAACAGATGGTAAGCAGTTGTTTCAGTGTTTTCGGCCCAGAGGATAGCGGCTCCCCCCGGCCCAAAAGCCGCTGCCGGAGTCGCCACCCGTCCGATCACGATCGCCAAGAACAGCATCATCAGGCCACCGATCAGGAGACGAGTGGCGGGCTTGTCCCGCAAGCCTCTAGCCCAGTAGATCGCCTCACCGGTGAGGGCTGTAATCATGCCAGCGATCGCTCCGATCAATAAAGTGGCACCCACCGCATCCCAGAAGTCAGTCGGGGCAACCTGCGGCACCACCAGCCGGATCAGTTGCAGCTTAAAGGCAACGTTGACCCCCCATCCCACCAGTCCCCCAGCTAACATCGCCGCTGCCCGCTCCGGGGTGATCGGAACCTGACGTCGCTGACTCAACTCAAACATAAAGAGGCTGCCCACCAGAGGGATTCCCATCAGGGCAGAAACACTGGCCGCACCGCCACCGATGGCCAGGGGCCGCACCAGTTGACGCAGGGCTGGATTTATGCTACCCAACCAGGTTCCCGTTGCCACGCCAATATGAGCCGCCGGTGATTCTGTTCCCATGGGCGCACCCAGCCCAACAGTGGAGAGGATGGCTAGGGCGCGCAAGGGGGCTAGATTCCAGGGGAAGCGCTCTTCGGACCCAGATGCGTTCACCACGTCACCGGTCAGATCGGCGCGAGCAATGTCATGGGGGAAGGAGTACCAGGCCATGAGAGAACCCCAGCGGCCAGAGGCAGTGGCCTCGCGGGGAGCTAAGGTCTGTACGGGTTGGCCTCTACCCAGTCCAAACAGGACTAGCACTGCTAAGGTAACGCCCACCAGAGGCAGCAGCAGTAGCCAGACAGTGCCTAGGCCAGAGGCAATCCTCAGGGTTTGCTTAATTGCCTCAGTCAGCAGTACCGCGGCCAGAGAACCGATCAAACCGCCGAGCAGACCAGCAACGGCCCATAGGCCTACCCTAGTTAACAGAAGTTGTAGTTTGTTATTTAGCATCGCGCAAAGAAAGTTAAGCTTTTATTGTTCTGATAGCAATTCTATTTGAGTCGTCAAGCAAAACACCCTGAAAGTCTTTACTATATACTAGGTCGTTTCGATGGGACGCTTCTCGGCAGACTCCCCCTCAACAGGAGAATTAATTGCCGGATTCTCTTGTCTCGTGCCAAGGTTCCATCTTGCAATGGGAAAAGTGAGCGTCTCCCTTCCTTCCCTGCGTTACAAGGGAGACATGGCAACGAGGTGTCTGTAAATATCTCTTGCCGATTGCCTATCCCAACCAAGAAATTAATTTTGCACGACTACCTAATAGTGCCGTGGAGTATAAACCCACTGCTTGGTTTTACCCTGCTCAATCAGGCGAGTTTTACTAGATCCGATCAAAATTATGGTTCGCATATCCGCGTCGTTAATAGTCATATCCTCTAGGAATTTCACCGTCACTGTTTCCCCTTTTCGTCCTAAATTACGCGCTAATACCACGGGAGTTTGCGGCGATCGCCATTGTAATAAAATCTCTTTTGCCTTCTCTAATTGCCAAGTGCGCTCTTGAGACACAGGATTATAAAATGCGATCGCTAAATCTGCCCGGGCTGCTAACTCAATACGCTGAGAAATCACCTGCCAAGATTTGAGAATGTCTGATAGGGAAATCGCACAAAAATCATGGCCTAAAGGTGCGCCAACCCTGGCAGCCGCCGCCTGCATGGCCGAAATCCCCGGACAGACCTGAATGGCCACCTGCTGCCATTCCTGTTTTGCTTTTTTTTCTAATACCTCAAACACGGCCGCAGCCATGGCATAAATTCCAGGATCTCCGGAGGAAACTAAGACAACCGATCGCCCCTTAGCCGCTAAATCTAGGGCAATTTCCGCGCGATCGAGTTCCACCCGATTATCCGATTCATGGCGGACAATTTCTGGGTTTCTCAAGTATTCTACCAAATCCAAATAGGTTTTATAACCCACCCAATCCGTGGCTTTTTCTAACACTTCTCGAACTTCCGGCGACATCCAATTTAGCGCACCCGGTCCAGTTCCGACTATGGCTAATTTACCTTGACTTTCCTGGGCAAAATCCCCTGATGAAAAACTGGATTTTTCCTTAATTGGCTGGCTTTCCTCACAGAGATAAACTAAACAGGTATTGCTAGGTTTTGCCAAGTTTAAGTTATTTTTATCTATAATCTCAATGCTCAATTTTGCTGTTGATGAAATTGGTAAACTACTATTTTTTAACCAGTCCGCTTCACCGATTAATTTTACTTTTTCACCTGCCAATAAATCGGACAGAAACTTCTTAGCATCATCGGGATTAACTAACTGATAACCCTGTGGTGGCGATAATAAAGTAGTTTTAAATCTAATATCACCAGTGGTAGTAATTGCGGGGGAAATTTGCCAAACTGAGGCAATTTGACGAGCGAGATCATTAACCCCTTGTAAACCCCCCAACAAAGGCACTACGGCGCTGCCATCTTCTGCGATTGCTAATACAGGCGGTTCTTGCCATTTATTAGTTAATAAAGGTGCTAAAGTGCGAATTAAAATACCCGCCGCACAAATGCCAATAATTGGCGTTCCCGTCTGGAAAAATTCTCGCACCGTTTCGCCAAAATTAGTATAGGTAAAATCAGCCGACTGGGTACGATTTATTAACCCATAAATCACTGCTTCCTGTAGGACCATTTGCACTTGACGAGCCACGGGAATGCTGGTTTCTCCTAAAATGAGAATAGCTGGAGGTTTCATTTAGCTTCCCCTGACTGCGCTGCGGTTAACTTTTGGACAAATTCTTGATGTTCTACCGAGTTAATTCCAGCCTTTAAGATGTCCAACACCCGTGACATATTGCCGTTGAGCATGGCAGATTCGACAAGCTCACTGCAAGCTGAAATATCTAACCACAAACCCGGAAATACTAGAGAGCAAATCACTCCTTCTTGGTTGGGTAACAAAGAAATATAATCGCCATTTTCTAAACTAAACCAATCAATTTTTTGATCAAATACTTGCCAAACAAGGTATTCTTGAATGCCACCGCGCCGATAAGCACGTTTTTTATCCCCTAAATCTATGGCGGCACTACTAGCGGCAATTTCTACCACTAATTCCGGCGATCCTTCTAGGTATCCCTCTGCACTTAGGGTTGATTTCCCCCCGCTTTCTTGACTAATTAATAACACCCCATCCGGCTGTAGTTCGTTGTCGATATCCAAGCGGACTGTTGGCTCAATACCCATTTGTACTTGGGGTGTAGCCGCTTGATAAACTCCCAACCAAGTGATTAAACGTCCGTGGGGTTCAGCATGAAATTTAAACCTTAATGGCGATGCCATATACACAACTCCTTCGATCAGTTCGGCTTTTTTTAATCCTGGCATAGCTTGATAACGGCACTCGAATTCGGGACAAATTAAGCGATCCCCATTTTCTAAAGGGGGTAAATGTTGAGTGGTTACAGTCTGAGAAGTTAAGGATTTAACTGGGGAAGAAGTCATGGTGGCAGTCTTTGGGAACAAAACAGCATTGATTTTATTATAGATTGTTTCATTGGACTTCTTGAGGGATTTAATTTTTAAATGAAATTTCGCCAGAATTCCTGAGTTTTTAGCGATGGGATGAATGGCGACCAACAGATAGACAATTACCAAAAACTATAGCATTTATCTTAGTGATGAGGTACAAAGTTTTCCTTTTCGGAAGTCGGTAGTCGATACCAAATTAGGTTACACTTCATCTAGTTATGAGAAATGCTGTCATAACTGATACAGCGAGCCTAAATGAAAGGTAAACGTCCTCTTCTCGAGCCTACCCATTCACGAGTCAATTAGGCACACTATAACTGATAACTGATAATCGATAACTGATAATGTTGGTTCCCCTTACCCGTCAATCGATCGAGCAAATTGTCCCAATTATCGCCACAGGCCCCCAGTACGCCCACTATTGGGGTAAATGGTCTGATTTTCTGCGCCGTTTATTTATTTCTATCATCGCTCTCACCGCAGCTTGGTTAATCGGTAATTTATTCGGCCCTGGTGGTTTAACGATTAAACTGATTTTCGACATTATCGCCGGTTTATATTGGCTCTGGGGTCCGGTCTATTGGGCCAGTGTTCGCAATAATACCTATCGTCGTCTTCCCTACGGGGGGTTTTGGCGCGGTCGCGTTTTCGATGCTTTTGTAACCGAGGAATTAATCGGGGAAGAAGAAAGGGTAAATAAACGCGGGGAATTAGAGATTATCGAAAATCGCCAGCGCTGTATTAATCTAGAAATCGGTGATCAAACTGGCTTTTCGGCGATCGTTCGCGCTCCCCTCAAACGCATCCATAAATCGATCCGTCCCGGGATGGTGGCCGAAGCTTTGTTAATGTCTCGAGACCCCGATTTAGGGGATATCAATCAGCTTTCTGATGTCCATCTTCCCCAACTCGACCAGTGGATAGGGGAATATCCTGTGCTGCGACGGGATATTTTTCAGCAAGTTAGTCGAGAATTAGGAGGGGGAAAAGAACCCCGGACAAAACCTTCTCGTTACTCTAATAATGTCATCCGAAGACGCAAAACCCGTTAATTTTTCGGCGATCATTGAAAAAACACCGATTTCTCGGCTATCAATGAGTAATAATCAATTAAATGGTCTATTTACAGAGTTTATGCCATTTAATCCTTATTTTTGCCGTTTTTGAACCATCAAAAATTAATTACGCAGGAGGTTTAATATATAGCGTTTTTCAGTCTGATGAGGTACAAAAGTTATGGGTTTTAGGCAAAAGGGAAGAAAAATAAGCGTACCTCACTAGCTTAGGAAACGCTATAATGTTAATTGAGCTGAGAAGGAGATAAATCGATGACGGCATCCTATGAGTAAGACTTTGGACTTTGGGCCGAACAAATGGCCGATTTATTAGCCTCCGGTCGGTTTTCCGAGTTAGATATTGAGAATTTAGTCGAACAGGTGCGGGATTTGTCGAAACGGGAGCGCGATCGCTTACTCGCTAGTGTGAGATTAATTTCGCATCATTTATTAAAGTGGGACTATCAACCTCAACGGCGATCCCGTAGGGCGGTTTCATTTAAATTAAGTACAGCTGATTTTGAGTCAATAAATTTGACTGAAGATTCTCAAGTTTATCTTTCTCTAACTAAAAGAGTTAGTCACAATAATTAATCTTTAATCTTCTGCTCATATTTATTATGAAGAGATTGATACAGCTTGTTAACAAACCACTAAAAGCCTATCTCTCTTGAAATTGTCTGAGAGTACATCCTGTTAATTTAGCTGATTTTTCTGCTTCTTACGTCGATAAAACTATCAGTTTTTTCCAACGTTCAGCTAACCACCTCTGTCCCTCCGTTATTGAGAGAAAACCCAGAAGACACATCAAATATCCTACAATAATATTTGTTAAAGTAGGCATAAGTGCGGGTAAATATTTTTCTCGCAAATTTTCATACTTCGGTTGACAAATGAAATCACGACATTTATTAAGAACAATAGCAAACTAACGAAAATCATCATTATCTTCTACTCCTTTAATACTGTTACGAGGGGCAATAGATTCAGGAGCATCTGCTAAATCTACCTCCCATTCCTCAATAATATCAAGTGCAATTAAAGCGTTCTCATTGTCGGCAAATTCAATACGGTACTGATCAATTTTTTCTGGTGTTAAACGAGTTGCATCTGACATAATATGATCCTTAAAGCCAAAACCAATTTTTTCCCATTATCTCAGCTTATTAGCTCCTAATCCCAGCAAAGCAAAAAAGCGGTTAAGGATGTCGTGAGGACAATCCCTCGCTTTAGCTTGTCTACAACTTTATAATCGTCTCGTCGCTAACGGTTTTGACTTTACCGATCGCAAGTTAATCCAGTCGAGATTAGCTTAGAAGACTAAGAAGAAGCGAATTTTTGGGGATGAGAATTTACTTTTGTCAAAAATCATTACATATTCGCAACAAAATAAACTTTTTTGATCAAATTAATGTACCATACTTAGATAAGGTGATCAATTATTTTGACCGCCGAGATTTTTAATCATTATAAGATTGTTTCCCTAATTGCCAAATTAACAATTACATACCGAAAAACAATGACAGCAGAATTTAAGTTTATTCCCCTGCAATTTAACTGGGCTGCTATCAATCCTAAACCTATTGGGGTTGTCTATTTTATCGGTGGTGCTTTCTTCGGCACTTTTCCCAATCTGTTCTATCGTTATCTACTCAAACAAGTCTTTGAACGGGGCTATACTATTATTGCTATTCCCTATCGTTTTACTTTTCGCCATTGGAATGTTTCCATAGAAATGGTCAAAGATTTGATTGGATTGAGAAAGGCTATTTATGAAGAAGCTAAGTTTTTAGGCTATGAAGATAACCTTAATTTGTACTTAGAGGATCCCACTGCTGGTAATCCTAATTATTTTTGGATGGGCCATAGTTTAGGGTGTAAATATATCTCCCTTTTAGAGGTTTTAAGTGATGTGGAAAACACAGAACTAGAACAGGTTTTGAGTGGTTGTGTCGGGAAAAATCAAGCCGAAGATATTCAAAAATCGCTGAATAATACCGATATTCATACCGTATCTTTGAAAAATCAACCCTCACTTTTACTGGCTCCTGTAATTGCTGGCATAGATAGCGCAATTCCCATAGCTGCCCTAGCTAAATTAGTGCAGAGTTTGGGTTTAGACGTACAACCAAACGTGCAGGAAACCCGTTGTTTAATTAGCAATAGTAAGCTATTTCGACTCTTGGAAATTATCGCATTTGCTAAGGATCTACAGGCTAAAGATACGGTAGCCTGGTTCATTAAAGAACTAAGTCAACAACTCTTAAAACCAGTAGTTCCCTTAGCCAATCGCGGCCATCTAGCACCCCTTGGCTGGCGCAATGGCGACCAAGAATTAGCCGATAATGTGATTAAATCAATCCAGGAATTACGCGCTAAACTTATCTCCTGTTATCCCCAAAGTCAGGAAAAAGAGGAAGTCTTAATGAAAATGATTTCTGAACATTAATCAATTGAGGATAGGGAGAGGTTAGTAACAGTCAATATTGCCACCTGAATCGCTTTTTCGATGGCCTGTTGTTTGCTTTCTAAACTAATCCCTTCCTCTTTGCTTCTTTCGGCAATCACAGCACAAATACAAGCGGCAGTAAATCCATAAACCCCCGCCATTTTCAATAAAGTCCCCGCTTCCATTTCATAATTGAGAATATTTAAACGTCGATATTCTTCCGTAATTCCCTCTAAATGGCGCTGAAGATAAGGGTTAGCAGAAGACACAATTCTTTCCTGTCCTTCATAAAAACTATCCACAGAAGCGGTAATACCTAAATGATAATTTACTCCCAAAAATTGAGCCGATTTGACTAGAGCAACTGTCAAAAAAGGATCCGCCACTGCGGGATATTCCGGAGGAGCAATATCATTAGCTGCACCTTGCCTACATAAAGCCGCTTGGGAGATAATAATATCACCAATTTTTATTCTATTTTGAATTGCGCCACAAGTACCAATACGAATAATAGTTTTAATTCCCACCTGTATTAATTCATTAACCACAATACTCAAAGATGGCGCACCCATGCCACTGGTAGCCAGAAGGATTGGGGTAGAATTATCTAGATAGCCAAGATAACTATTTAATCCGCGATAATCCGATAGTAAACGTGCATTTTGTAAATAATTTTCAGCAATATAGCGTGAGCGTTCTGGTTCCCCCGATAATAGGGTGATAGTCGGTTTTACTGTGCCTAAATCCTCACTGCTAAAGTTGAGATGATAGGGTTTTTGGTGAGATAAGATATTGGACATTTAAATTAAATTAAGAGCAGTTACTTTGGTTAAATAGGCTTTTGGTTATTATAACAACTTGAGGTTTAAATTGAAATTAAATATTTAATTATTGACAGAAGAGAATCAAGCTTAAGGACGACTATTGATGTTAAGTTCTTGCACTAATTTCTGTACTGTGGTTGAGGGATTGGCATCAAAAGGATGTTTTTTTGCTTCATCTCTATCTTGAATAAGTTTTGCTGTATTAGTGATTGCTGTTGTCTGGTATGGCTTTAATTTTTCGTACATATCCTCTCGATTTTTTGCATATTTTTCTTTCTTGTTTAATAATCCATACTTTTTCATCTGGGTATTTAAAATTTTTTGGTATTTACTTCGGGATGTGGCAATATCCAGATATTGAAAGTGTAAAATAAACCAAATTTCAAAAGCTTCATTAGAATAGGCAATCTTGATGTTTTTTTGTTTAGCCAGTCTTTCCGCTTGATTAAATTGCTCTTTAGAACAGTTATCTTTATCAAAAACACACCAGATTTGATCGAATGAGTCATCTTGTTTTAGATTATCTATAATCTTAATAGCTTTTTCGACTAAACTCAAGCTATTTTTACCTTCACCTCGCACCGTAACTTCAATTTTCTTAGGAACATCAAAAGCCTTAAAATAGTTAACTTCAGTTTTTTCTCCCTCGCAAACAATTAAAAATCTTTTTCTTGTTTTTCTAGTCTTAGTTTGGCGACGCAAATAATCAGAAGTATTCCTGTTGTTACTCATACTAATTACCAATAATTGTACTTAAATCACCAATAAAAGGTATTGCTCCATAACGACCTTGAATATAATCTTTTTCAAAGGGATTATTATTATTAATATCAGCAAATTCCACCAAAGAATATAAATCTGTTGCTCCTTGATGATTTTTTTCGGTAAACCAAATTTGATCCCTCCTTAAAAATTTATAACTAAGTAAATTAATATCGTGAGTAGTAAAAATAAGTTGAGCATTTTTGGGATTAGTTTTCTGAGAATTAAATAATTCGATTATATTTCTAGTCATTAGAGGATGAAGTCTGGCATCCAATTCATCAATTACTAAAACTTCCCCTCTTTGCAAAGTGTCTAAAATCGGTGCTGACAGAGCAAAAATCTTTTTAGTTCCATCAGATTCATGTTTGTCCATATCAAAAATTTCTAACTCAATCATTTTACCTGTTGAGTCATACTTTGGATGATAGGTTTTTATGGTAGCGGACTTTATTTCACCGCTAGAGTCACTGATGATATTTCTGACAACATCCTGTAAATCTTGCGGGAAACTATCTAAGGAAATTTTTCTCGTTTCTGTTTCTAGGTTCAGATTGTCAATACTTAAATCTAATTTTTTAATTAACTTAGTCACATCATAAATCAAATCTTGTCTATCAGAAAGATACTCAAGCGTAATCGCTTTTAATAATTCCACATTTAACCCAGACACAACACCTAAGTGACTAAACCAAGAGACAATTTCCACCGCTAGAGAATCATTAAATTGAGCCGCTAGTGATAAAAAGAGAGTATTTTTTTTTGTCAATCCTCTTAGTATATTACCTTGTTCAATATTTTTGCTATATTCTATTTTATCGCCTTGCCGATTAAAAATTTTAGTTTCACGACTTCTGGGCGTACAAAATAACCATTCGGAAACTACTCGCTTTTGAGTTGCTTCAAATCCATATCTATAAGTTTTGTTTTTTAGCTGAAAAACTATTTCAAAAAAGGATGGTTTATCAACAGTTTCGGTACTTAATCTAAAGTCTTCCACATCTATTTTGTCAGTGATTTGTAATTTTGCAGAATTCATGACAAACCGTCGCATAAAATTGAATGCCAGAATTAAATTACTCTTACCACTGGCATTTGCTCCATAAATAGCGGCACTTTTCAGTAAACTAAATTGTTGATTAACCTTAAAAACATTATTTTTATCAAGCTCATCATTACTACAGGCATCCTCCACCGCTACCATGCTGAGAGTGACTACATCTTTAAAAGAGCGATAATTGCCGACACTAAATCCGATGAGCATTGCATATTAACCCTAACAGTCTCTAAGGAATAAAGGAGACGATACTTTTATTTTATGCACTTGTTGAGCATTTGAACAAGAATTGTCCTCAGAATCAGCAAACAATCACTGAAAAAGGTAAGGAATTGATTTTCCTTACCTGATGATTGTAGCCTTTTGAAAACAAATTTACACTTTTGCTGACTCTTTAACTAACTTGTCCCAACCCAATTCCTTGAGGTTATTGTTGCGACGCAGGGGACGAGTAGCTAACTCTAAAATATCTCGCGCATTGGTAAAACCATGAATTTGAGCAAAAGTAAATTCTACCGACCATTTAGTGTTAATTCCCCGCGCTTCTAAGGGATTTGCATGGGCCATTCCTGTAATCACTAAATCGGGTTTTAACTCGTAAATGCGCTGAATCTGATTATAGTTATCAGGTTTTTCGATAATTTTCGGTATGGGAACACCCATATCATTACAGGTTTTTTCTAGTAATGCTAATTCGGCCGCTTGGTAGCGTTTATCCATGTAGGGAATACCGATTTCATCACAAGTCATCCCACAGCGAATTAGGAAACGTGCCAGAGAAATTTCTAGTAAATTATCCCCCATAAAGAAGACCGATTTACCGCGCACAAGTTGCAGATAATCCTCTAAACTTTCCCAAATTTTTGCCTCTCTTTCTTCTAATCCTTGGGGTTGTACTCCCAAAACTGAACAGATTTTTTCTATCCAAGCACGGGTTCCATCCGGACCGATGGGAAAGGGTGCGCCAATTAATTTACACTTACGACGACGCATTAAAGTGGTGGCAGTTCGTGATAGAAAAGGATTGACACCAGCGACATAATAACCTTCTTCAATTACCGGTAATTCGGTAAAGCGTTTGGCCGGCAACCAACCATCAATTTTAACTCCTTGTTTTTTCAATTCTAGGGTTAAATTGGTCACAATTGGGTCGGGAACAGAACCAAATAAAACTAAAGGAGGATGGTCTTTATATTCCGATTCTTCCTGTTTAATTTCTTCTTTTTTACGTCCAAAAGTTAAGAGTTTCTGGATAGCATTCCGTTCTTCTTTTTCATCTTCATGCTTAACTTTTTCGGGACATTTATGCACCATGGAAGCGAGGACAGTATCTTCTCCTTGGGTAAAAGCATAATCTAAACCATTAGCGCGTGCTGTCACGATAGGAATACCGATTTCTGACTCTAGTTTCGGTGCTAATCCTTCTAAGTCCATTTTGATAATTTCGGTGGTACAAGTACCAATAAAAACGATAACGCTAGGGTTTCTATCTCGTTTAATTTGTAAGCAGAGGCGTTTTAATTCTTCGTAGTCTTTTAGTTGAGCGGAAATATCCCCTTCTTCTAATTCAGCCATGGCATAACGTGGTTCGGCAAAAATCATCACCCCCATAGCATTTTGCAGGAAGTAACCACAGGTTTTTGTGCCGATAACAAGGAAGAAACTATCTTCGACTTTTTGGTATAACCAAGCAACACAGCTAATCGGACAAAAGGTGTGATAGTTGCCGGTTTCACAATCAAATTGTAAAGCGCTCGGTTCTTGAGTGGCGGTCATGTTTTTTGGTTCTCCTTAATTGCGGAATTGGTTTAGGTATTCAGTATGTGGATTGGTTTCAGGCAGTAAAGGAATGGCTTCAGCTTCTTGGATTTTTGCTCTTTCTTCTTCTCGTTTTTCGAGTTCTATCTCAGGGCCAAAATTTAAACCTAAAGCATCGACAAGTTTATTACTATCGTTGCTGAGAACACAAAAAGGACTCATCCACATAAATAATTGTGTTTCTAAAGCAGTAGCTACTCCCAGAATTAGATGAGAAGAAGGACGTTTTCCCCCATCAGGAGTGTTTATCCAAGAATTAGTAGCAGTCGTAAAAACCTTAATCCAAGCTTGATTAATTTGGTAGTAATCCAACCATTTATCTTTAAGTGCTGCTTTTAATTCCTCAAAGTTGCTCATTTTGTCTCCTTGGCTGAATAATGATGTTCTCTCTATTAGAGTTCCCAATAAGAGGGAAAAATGATCATCATCGAGTCCTCGATAAAATTCGTGGGTAGGGTGAGTTAGGTGACGATGAGTTAGGCTATTAACTAATAAGTTAATTATGCGCCGTAACCCACTCAGAAAAAGAGTTTATTGGTGGTTATTGGTGGGTTACGATGTCCCTAACCCACCCTAGAAAATAATCTAAACCATCATTAGATCTAATTCCGCCTCGGCGTTAACTTTGGGTTTATCAGCATTAAGATAGAAATCCGATAATAAAGTGAATAACTCCCGGTCGGCAGATTCTTTAGGAATAACTCCTTCTGGTTTGGCTAAAATCTGATCGGCAATGTTGAGATAATAGTCACAAACGTAACTTAACATCGGATCCTTGTCGGCCATTTCAAAGAGAGTTTGACCTTTAACTCTGGACACACGAATATCTTCAATTAAGGGTAAAACTTCTAACACTGGCATGGGAACATGATCCACATATTTATTAATTAAATCGCGTTTTGAGGTGCGATTACCAATTAATCCTGCTAGTCGCAGGGGATGGGTGCGAGCTTTTTCCCGGACGGAAGCGGCGATGCGATTGGCGGCAAAAAGAGCATCAAAGCCGTTATCTGTGACAATTATGCAGTAATCGGCGTAATTTAAGGGTGCGGCAAATCCTCCACAGACCACATCCCCCAAAACATCAAACAAAATCACGTCAAATTCATCAAAAGCGTTCAATTCTTTTAATAATTTCACCGTTTCCCCGACGACGTAACCGCCACAACCAGCGCCGGCCGGGGGACCCCCCGCTTCCACGCATTTGACACCACCGTAACCTTCATAGATAACGTCTTCGGGCCAGATGTCTTCGTAGTGAAAATCTTTTTCTTGTAGGGTATCAATGATTGTGGGAATAAGAAAGCCTGTCAGGGTGAAAGTGCTATCATGCTTGGGGTCACAGCCTATTTGTAGGACTTTTTTGCCTCTTTTGGCTAAAGCAGCCGAAATATTACAGCTTGTTGTCGATTTACCGATGCCACCTTTTCCGTAGACCGCGAGTGTTAAAGGCATGGAAGTTCTCCTAAATGTACGTTTGAATGGTGAGTTTGTTTATCAGTGCTTCGATCGCAATTATTGACCATCTCCCCACCTCTTGGCAAGAGGCTCAATTTTTACCTACTATAGCTAGAGTGAGAATAAAAGCTTAAAAACTAGATAAATAATTTTTTAGAGCTTATAAAGTCTCTGAAATTGATAAAAACTTATAAAAAAAGCTTTATTTATATATTTAATATAAATACAAACAAAAAACAAAAAACCGCCAAAGCTTTACAAAAACTCGATAAACAGAGTTTTACCGTGCCAAACCCAGACAAAAAAGGTCAAGATAGAGGCAGTCTAGAGACCGATGTCAGATTTTCGTGAATAATCATTACAATTTTCCCGATCAGCAGATTAAATAAATCGATCCTGAGAAGGATGCTGAAAAAAGCTGTAGTACAATTAGAACAAAGTACCTGTAGGGTTTCCCATGCGAGTTAAGCAAAAAACGCTGACTACACTCTTATTAGAAAATAAGGCTCCTAAATATCGTCCTTTTCTGGGTTTTTTTCTGGCTGGGTTTCCTTTGCTGTTTTTAGCCTATGTAGTTTTTTTCCAGCGCGCTTATCTCGACTGCATTCGGTTAGGCACAAAAAGGATAGATTGTCAATATGTCCAAGAGTATAATTTTCCTGTTTCTAGTCGGGAAAATTTTTCTTTAACTCACATTAAAGCTACGGCTGTCTATCAGGAAGTTTTTATCAGTGTTGAGCAGAAAAAAACTGTTAATAACACGGTTTTATTGGTTGGAAGAAATAACCATCTCTACATCGAGAATTTTCGGGATGTGCAGTCAGCTAGTGATTTTAAAACCCGATTTGAGAGTTTTGTGAATAGATATCAAACTCAGGAAATTATTGCAAAAAGTCCCCTAGATACCTTGTCAGTACTGCTAGAACACCACCATAATTATCGCTATTATCTTTGGGGTATGTTATGCTTATTGTCTGGTCTATTGTTACTTTATGATGCCAGCTATTGGGAGAGTTATATCTTTAATCAGGTTACCGCTACCCTAACCCATAAGCGACAACATTTAACTTTTAGAAGTGAAAGTGATTATCTTCTAGAGAGAATTGTTGAGGCAAAAGTAGAAGACTACAAAGGCTTTTTAGGGTCTAATTACCGACGGATTATTTTAACCCTATCGAACGGTGAAAAAATCATTCTAAATAGCCGTTTACTGGAATCTATAAGTAACGGAAAAAGGGAAGAAAAAATCCTGGCAATGATTGCCGAAAAGTTAAACTTAACTCAAGAGGAACTGTTAATCTAAGTAAATGCGCTCCAATTCTAGCTATTTAAAGTCTCTTTTTTTCGGTTTCCTATTGGTGACTGTGTTAGTTTATGTATTACGCGGCATGGGAATATTATCCTTTTTACCCGGAGGATTAATTTTGTTATTAATTCTGTCTTCTGTGGTGACGGGAATCCTCTACGGAATCGATAAAACCCGCCGTTTTTAGGAAAATATTGGCTCTTCCTTCCAGACAGAAACGAGAAGGCTGCATCTCATTTTTGTAAATCTACTAAGTTGCGATTTTTAGGGGGAAACTCTCTGCTAAAGTCGGGCGTTACTTTCGATTTTATCACTCAATCCAAGCTTTTGGGGGGTTCTACCCCCCAAGACAGCTGCTGATACTAAATCCAGTTATTAAAAACTGATTATTTATTCTCCGTTTTGCCTTTTGCATGAGTAGAAAACGGGTTTCTCCGAGAAACCCGTTTTCTGTGCGTTACTCAACGGATTTAGTATGATATATCTGTAATAATTTAAGAGTCACTGATAATTGCTGATTGTCGGTATTTTTGCAAATGTGAGATACACCCAACGAGAAGAATCCAACGGTTCTAACGTCAATGTCAAGATTGCGGTTGTTAGTTTCTGAGCAATCCCACTGATAAAAATATCGGCTGCATCTTCTATTTGTGATATGAGATGCAGCCATTGCCAAAGGCTAACACACCTAGGCTAATTAACCAGGGACTAAAGAAGATTTGAGCGCAAAAATTTTCTCGATTACCTCTTCTACCACCTTATCGGGAGTGGAAGCGCCGGAAGTCACTCCGACGATAATTTTTCCCTCATTTAACCAGTTATCGGTGATAATTAAATCGCCACCTAAAGGTTTATGTTCGATGCGATTACCGGGGAGAATGCGCTCGGCACTATCGATATGATAGGAGGGAATGGCACGCTCGATCGCTATTTCCTGTAGGTGAGTGGTATTAGAGGAATTATAGCCCCCAATTACCACCATTAAAGAAAGCGGTTCTTTCACCAGTTCAAACATGGCATCTTGACGCTCTTGAGTGGCATCACAGATGGTATTAAAACTCATGAAATGATCTTTAAAATCGATCGGTCCGTACTTTCTCAACATAGTATGCTCGAAGAGTTTGCCAATTTCCTCCGTTTCACTTTTCAGCATCGTGGTTTGATTGGCAATACCGATATAATCTAGATCGCGATCGGGATCGAACCCCTGGGAATGAGCATTTTTAAACTTCTCTAAAAACTCGTTTTTATCGCCACCGTGGAGAATATAATTAGCGACATAATTAGCTTGAGCCAAATTTAAAACAATTAGATAAGTGCCGGCAAAAGAGCTAGTGGCGATCGTTTCTTCGTGATTATATTTCCCGTGAATAATCGAAGTATGGGCGCTTTTTTTGTGCTTTTCCACAGAATTCCACACCTTAGAAACCCAGGGACAAGTGGTATCCACAATCATGCAACCCTTATCGTTAAGTATTTGCATTTCTGAGACACTGGCCCCAAAAGCGGGTAAAATCACCACATCCCCCGATTCCACCACAGTAAAGTCTTTTTGGCCATTTTCCACCGGAATAAAACCCACGGCCATGGAGCGCAGACGCTGATTAACCGAGGGATTGTGAATAATTTCGTTAGTAATCCAGAGACGTTCCTGGGGAAAATGTTGACGAGTTTCGTAGGCCATAGCAACAGCGCGTTCTACCCCCCAACAAAACCCAAAAGCTTGAGCGAGATAGATCGTCACGTCACCCCGTTCTAAACGATAATTATTTTCACGAATTTTTTGGATCAGGTCGCTTTGATACTCATTGGTCATCGCATCCATTACTTCCTCTTTGTGACCGAATCCCTTGCGGTTATAGTTATCCGATTGCTGTAGGGTGCGTTTAAAGGATTTTGTATCCATGATTCTCTGATAGGGGTATTGGTGGCGCTAAATTGGGCGAGACAGTAGCTTGCCATATATTTAAAATACCTTATCTAGTCAGCCCAGGGAGTCTTTAGAGACTAGAGAGAAATTCCTCGTCGATATCGTAACCAAACTGTTGAGCAAAAAATTTTAAGCGAGATAAAGCAGGAATTTGCTGACTTTTCAGCCAATCAGACAAAATAAAGAGTTTTTGCATCACAAAAATCTCCAAAGCTTCGGGATTATATTGAATTCCTTCCCCGCGATGGAATTGATGGGGAACCAACATAGCAGCATAACGAGCGATTTCTCCCTGTTTTGGGTCAAGAATAAAGATTAACCAGGGATAAACCGCATCTAAACGCAAAAACCACAGCCTGACTTCCGGTATCTCCGATAATTCTCGCATATCACCCTCCGCGCGAGGATAATCTATCTCTAATTGTAGAGCTTGTTCCAGTTCGGCGATCGCTGATCGTGACTGATAATCTTGAATAATAGTCTCTAAGGATGATAGATCGAGATTTTGGATTTGATTGGGGTTAAGAGCGATTTTGACAGTCATAGGGGCAAATAAAAGGTTATATCGGGCAAAATTACGGTTTTTTATCCCTAGATCACAATGATCTATCTCAGAAAATACTCTTAATCGGGACAAAAAAACTAAGTTTGACTATTCTCTCACTCCGGAGCGGCCAGGGAAACCGGACAAAAATCGCCAAGGTTGGATTTCTCCCACAATTTAACCTCCCTTGCACACCGGGTTTTTTAGATTGATAACTATTAGGGTGATATTGTGGCTCTTCTCGACTTTGTGTGATAATTTTTGCTTATGAAATCGTGAAATGTTTACTGGGAAAGACTTTTAGAACTATTTTGTTAAATAAACTATCAGTATAGACCTCGTTTCCACACAGAAACCAGAAGAACCATATTGTCCTCGTTTGCTCATCAGTTCCCCATGGGTTCTTACTTCGCTAATTTTACCGTTTTCGAGAACAACAATGGCATCTGCCAGTGGACAAAGAGCTAATCGATGACTAATGACTATTGATAAATTTCCTATTCTCCACTGGCAGCAAGGGAGCCAGTCTTTCACTCAAAAATGAGTAATTCTCTGGATAATTATTCTAGAGGATTTAACCCTTTTTTCCTTAACTTAATTAAGGGCAATCAATCGGGATTATCAAAGAGAGTGATATCGGGGAAATGAGCTACTTTATCAATTACTTTACCCCAGACAAATCCTCGAACTAGATCGTACAGAAAAGCAAAGAGTCAACTGGTAATCCTGCTGAGGGAATCGGTAAACAAGCTAAGGAATATTAACCCGCTCACACTTGCGACTACATTTAAAACAAACAACGGTTGAGTTTTCTCTGACGAATAATACAGATTATTACATTCTCCCGCACTCGAACCAGGGATAAAGGTACAATAGAACTGTAGGGTTCTGGAGGGTTGCTATGTTTACACACAACTTAGATGACAGAAAACTGCCCCTCGATCGAGAAGGGAAAACTCTGCAAAAACTCACCTATCGTTCACCGAAAATCCACCACCTTGATCGCCCCAGCAATTTGTCAATGGTAGGGAATTCAAGGATTGTGGGATTTAGGAGGAAAATTTGCCCTCGTTATTCTTGATGGGAGTCCTGCGACAACATTTCCTAGGCATTGCTGATGTCAAAAGTGGTAGTCGCATCGGCAGTTCCCTAGCTGTGATCCCATGGTTGCCACCAAGCAACTGAAGTGAGACGGGGATATCATCCCAGAGGGGGAAGAGAAACCAGACTAAAATCCCTGGGGTTGGATTTCTCCTACAATTTAACCCCCTCTGCACACTGAGGGTTTTTTAGTCGGCAAAATCGGGAACCAGGGACAAGAATAAATTAGTCAATTTATGGGAAAATAAGCTCATCTTCTCGGCTTTTATCCCATGCAGGCCAACTTTTTTACTAATATCCTCTTACCCGTTGCCCTAGGCGTTTTAATGTTAGGCATGGGATTAGGATTAATTCCCGCCGATTTTCAGCGTATCACTCGTTATCCCAAGGCAGTCCTGATCGGTTTAGTCAATCAAATTATTATTCTACCGATCGTCGGTTTTATTATTGCTTCTCTTTTGCCTCTCCGTCCAGAAATTGCCGTCGGTTTAATGATTGTCGCGATTTGCCCCGGCGGTCCTTCCTCCAATGTTTTAACCTATTTAGCTAAGGGAGATGTGGCTCTTTCTGTTACTTTAACCGCTTTTAGCAGCATCATCACCATTTTCACAATACCTTTTTTAGCCAGTTTTACTATCCAGCATTTTATGGGTGAAAGTGCCGCCATATCCCTACCCATTGGTTCCACTATGGCGCAGATATTTTTGATTATACTTTTACCCCTGGTTATCGGTATGACTATCCGCCATTACTTCCCTTTACTGGCCAAAAGTCTGGAACCGATAACTAATCGTTTGGCCGTAATTTTTCTAGCAGTTATTATCTTCTTATTAATCCTGAAAGAATGGGAACGTTTACCTTTATTTATCGCTCAAACTGGTCTGGCAGTGATTATTTTAAATACGATTGCTTCCCTAATTGGTTTTTTCAGTGGTCGTTTATTTCAATTAACTATTCCCCAAAGAATTTGTATCGCAATTGAAGTGGGTATTCAAAGCGGCACTTTAGCTATTGCCATCACTGCCGGTTTATTAAAGAATCCCGATCTAGCCATTCCCGCAGTTGTCTATAGTTTATGGATGTATGTCAGCGCTTTTATCGCTGTTTATTATGGTCGCCAAAAAGCCGCTTTGGCAAAATAGCTAAATCGGGTGATAGGATATAGCTAAAAAACTGATAACTGATTATGTTAATTGGTAAATATTTAACCCTTGAAGAATTATCTACCTGTTCCCAAACCTATCAAAAGTACGCAGCACAAATCGACCCCTATCCAAAAAATCCTGAAACGATAACCGCTTGGCAAAATCTCGCTCACTTTATTATCGATCCAATTATTGATAATTTTGGTCGAGAAAGATTCCAATTAACCTACGGATTTTGTTCTAATGATCTGAGAAAATTTCTCCAAAAAAAAGACCCAATCACCGGCTTAAAAAACGGTAGAATCGATCCCAGTCGTGATCAACATTGCGCTCACGAAATTAATCAAAAAGGTCAATATTATTGTCAGCGATTGGGGGCAGCCTGTGATTTTCGGATTATCAATTTAACGAGCGATCGCCTGATAGATTGGATTTTAACCGCAAAATTACCCTTTGATTCTCTCTATTTTTACGGAATTAATCGCCCGATTCATATCAGCTACGGACCCCAACATAAACGAGATCTATGGACTTTTACCCCTAGAGGAACACCGACTAAAAAAGGGTTACAATCATGGTTAGAAGCCGCTAAATCTACCGATTCTGAAACAAAAAAATCCCCCGAAACTGGGGGATAACCAAGACTTAAAACCGTCTTCTTTTAGATTTCTGGTTCCTGATCGTCCTCATCGTCCTCATCGGCAGGTTCCGTGGGGAAAGGAACCGAACCCATGTCTAATTTATCCCGCAATAACTTCTCAATTTCCGCCGCTACTTCTGGCTTTTCTTCAAGATATTTAACGGCATTATCGCGACCTTGGGCAATATTTTCGCCATTATAGCTATACCATGCCCCTTTACGAGTAACCACGTTAGTTTGTTCGGCGATATCCAGCATACAACCCACTTGGGAAATGCCTTTACCGAAGATAATATCAAATTCAGCAATCCGGAAAGGAGGTGCGACTTTATTTTTAGCCACCTTAACTTTAGCCCGAATTCCGTATTCTCCTTCCGTGCCTTTTTTTAAAGTTTGAATGCGACGGATATCTAAACGTACCGAGGCATAAAATTTTAAGGCGTTTCCCCCGGTGGTCACTTCAGGATTGCCGTAGGTGACACCGATTTTTTGCCGCAGTTGATTGAGGAAAATGACCACACAACCGGATTTACCAATATTACCGGCAATTTTTCGCAGGGCTTTACTCATCAAACGGGCCTGCAAACCCACCTGATTATCCCCCATTTCCCCTTCAATTTCCGCCCTCGGCACTAAAGCGGCCACCGAGTCGATGACGACGATATCCACGGCCGAAGAACGCACTAACTGGTCAACTATTTCTAGGGCTGCCTCCCCCGTATCCGGTTGTGCTACCAGTAAATTATTGATATCTACCCCTAAAACTTCCGAATAGGTGGGATCTAAAGCGTGTTCCGCATCGACAAAGGCCGCCACTCCCCCAGCTTTCTGCACTTCTGCGATCGCATGGAGGGCTAAAGTGGTTTTGCCAGAACTTTCCGGCCCGTAAATTTCGACGATGCGGCCTTTCGGTAAACCGCCACCCAAAGCCATATCTAGGGTTAAAGCACCACTAGGCACGGTTTCCACCCGCATCCGGGTGGCGTCTCCTAAACGCATAATCGAACCTTTGCCAAAGTTGCGCTCGATTTGATTTAAGACTAAACCTAATGCCTTATCTCGATCGGGATTATTTGTCATTGTCGCCATTAATTTTGTCCCCAGTTTTCTTAAGTAGTACAGCAGTATCTAAAGATTGTAGCTTGTTTTAATCTTGATCACCAAAAAGTTAGAGACTTTTTCCAGAATGGTGATCAAAAATCAAAAGTTTTGATTTTTACAGCCAAGGTCGGCTCATCTGTTCTAATTGCGTCACCTCTTGCGCTTCTAAACTCCATCCTAAGGCCCCGGCATTTTCGATCACTTGGGCTGCGGTTTTGGCCCCCGGGATGGGAATTACATCCCCTTGGGCGATTAACCAATTGAGGGCGACTTGTGCGGGGGTTTTTTGGTATTTTGCGCCCAATTCTTGCAGTACCCTTAAAATTGGGGCTATTTTCTCCAAACCTTCTTTTTTGAACCGGGAGTCAACTTTTCTGGCTCCATCGGGCAAATTCTGGCTTTCTGGGCTATATTTACCCGTCAGTAGTCCTTGAGCGAGGGGGCTGTAGGCGAGGATGGTGACACCTAATTCCTTGGCCGTGGCTAAAATTGCCTTAGTTTCTATTTTGCGATATAAAAGCGAATACTGCACCTGATTGACCGCTAAGGGAACCTCTTTTTTCGCCAAAATCTGGCTTGCTTGACGCATTTGCTCGGCGGAATAATTACTTACACCCACGGAACCAATGCGGCCGCGTTTTACTTCTTCCGCTAGGGCATTCATTAGGGTTTCTTGGCTAATCAGGAAGGTGAAGGGCCAATGTACTTGGTAAAGAGCCATTTTATCGGTTTTTAGACGGTTTAAGCTCTCGGTAATGGCATTATGAACCGAATTCGCCCCAAATCGCCACGGTACGGGGGCAAACTTACTGGCAATATCGATGGGAATATCGCTCTCTTGCGTAAATTTTCCTAAGAGTCGTTCCGATTCCCCTAGTCCATAGACTTCGGCAGTGTCAAAAAAGGTGATTCCTGCCTCTACTGCCGCTTGAAAGGCCGCTTCTACCTGAATAGCTCCGTATTCCTTGCCATAGTTCCAGAATAGTTTATCTCCCCATGCCCAAGTCCCGATGCCCAAGGCACTGACGGAAATTCCTGTTTGTCCGAGATTAGCGGTTTGTCTAGTCATATTCCCTACAAAGGTGGCAATTTTAAAGTTTTACAAGTCAATGACAGCGTTTCTTATCAGTGCGAAATGTTTAGGCATCAAACAGGGTTGTAATAGCTGAAATAACTGCCTAGTCAGGTTGTCAGCCCCTCGGAGCCTAATGCAAAGGTCAAATAATGACTAACCTTATAACTGTTTATTTGTCCCGACGTTTTGTATCAAATAGACACCAAACCAGGCGAGGGGACTCAAGGTTAATCTACTTTATAATAAATTTTAACAACTTATTACAAAGGTGAGAGTAACGGCGATGGCCACCCCCAATTTCAGAAACCACAACTCTGAGATTGAAGCTGGAAACGGAAGGCTCCGAGGTGTAACCTAAAAAGAGAAAGCGAGATCACTGCCAACCATCCATGATTAGGTACGGGCTGAATGTCTGACCTGAACGATCATCAAGACTGGGCGGTAAAATAGGTTGACACACTGCGTTCAAGAGAACAGGGGTAAAAGTGAGGAGTTTTATTTTTAATGTCAGGTGAAGACCATTCGGCGGTTTGGCTGAGTTCACGCCGAAATCTCACGTTTGTCACCCATTGAAGTCAATCCATCTCGTCAAGATAATACTAAATCCGTTGAGCATAGGCTACTTATAAGAACAGGTAAAAAGCAAGAGGGAAAAGGCAAAAGGGGTGAATAAATAATCAGTTTTTAATAACCAGATTTAGTATCAAGATTGCAGATAAGCAGCATTTATTCAGAGTAAATCTTCCAGTTTTATGGTGATATGATTTTGATTGGGATTTTTGATAAACTTAACAACGATTTTATCTCGTTCTTCTAATAGGGTTTCTAGGGTTAATAAATTTGATTCTGTAGATTGAGAGAGAATTTTATATAAGGTACTCTCGCTCAAATTATAGTCTGGCTCATTTTCTTTGGCAATATCACTAATTTCGTTGCGATTATAAAAAATAATTCCTCTGAAATGCACAAGTATTTGTGCATTGTGATAGTTTTTCTGGGGATTAGCATGATTATTGAGAGTTAGAAGCATATAGATTCTATTCATCCCGCTTTGAAATTTACCAGCAATCTGCTTTAATGTGCTTTCTTTGTCTTTTTTTGCCTGTAGGGATGCTTTAAGTTCAATTAAACAAATTTGCAGATGATAATATAATTGAGAATTTTACCAGCATCATCGACTTTTCTCTGTAAAACTACTATAGCTTTTTCAGGGGTTTTGCCGGAAGTATAGATACTGGGTAACTCTTTTTCTAAATCGATCACCCAGATTTTATCTACTTCTGTAGATATATTTTTGTCATTTTTAGACGATAACTGTAAGTGATTAATAACTACTTTCTTTAAATCGCTCTTTTTTGTTTCTTGAATTTCAATATACTCATCCTGAGTAGGGGATATTTCTTCAATAAAACCCTGTTTTTCTAAAGCTTGATGAAACTCTTGTCTAAGGGAAAATATTTCTTTTTTTGAGTTAGACTTACTCATTCTCTGCTAAATAGATATGATTGGTTAAAATTTCTCCAGATTTCTGCACGGAGTTGATAACTTCTTTAAAGTTACGAAAATAAATACCATATTCACTGGTTCCATAATCAATAATTTTATCACCCGTGAAAAAGTAAACCCCTAAGTCTTCTTTAGCAATTGAAATTTCAGGATTTAAATTTTTTAATTGATTATCTTCAATGATTTTTGTGACATCAACATCATAACTTTTTAAGGTATGAAGATAAACATAATTGTTGAGAATATCGGTTAAAATTGGGCTATGGGTAGTGATCAAAACCCGATTATCATGCTCGGTGACAAATTGAACTAAAATATCCATTAAGCGAATTTGATTTTCGGGATGCAAATTAACTTCTGGTTCATCTATCATCAAAAAATTGTTTTTTTCCTTGGCCCAATATTTGAGATAAAGATACAAGATAGTCAACTGATTAACTGAAGATGAAGCTAGATACATAGGTAAATCTTTGCTTTCATCGAATTTAAAAGAAAATTGAATAGGTGCGATCGCTTCTAGACTAGAAATCGTGATTTCTCCTCCCATTAATCCGATCATTTTTTCAATCAGAGAATTATAAACTGAATTAATTTCTTTCTTGGTATTGAGAGAATAAAGCGACTCAATCACTTTATTCATTGGTTCTGTATAAGACCTTTTGGGTAATTGTTCTTGAAGACGTTTGAATATATTTTTATTAGTATCACCATCATCATCAATATTTTCTATTAATTCTTGCAAACGACGATTATACTCACTTCTTGTATTTCTCTCTATCTCATAAATGTACTGGTAGAAAACAGGAAAAAAGCTACGACTAGCGGGGATAAAAAAAGTATCTTCTGTCTTAGACAAAAGCACTCTTATTATTGACGGAATAATTACTGATTCCTTGTATGGTTTAGCTCTCTCAAAAAAGTCTCTGGGTATTTGATCAAATACTTTTTCGGGTATATTAGGTTCTTTTATATTTATTGTTAGGCTACCTTTGCCCTTGCTAATCTGTAAATACTCCAGATCATTATTTCCTGCAACACGAACCAAAAAAGTTGTTTTAAATTTCGTCTCTTTAAATTCTTGGATATTTGCTTGAAAAATTAATTTATTGGAACTAATAATCGTTTCTTTAATACTGGCATCAAGATTATAAGTATTAACAACTTCTTTTTCAATAAATCGGCTAAATTTATTGAGAATCTCATCGATTAATTCTTGATTAATCTTAATAGGTTTTTTAGAGTCAATTACTAAAGAATCAATTTGGGTATTTTCGGAAAACTTTCTAATATTGTCATCATTAAAAATTGTCCACAAAAGCTGAGAAACTAGGGTTTTGCCACTATTATTGTAACCAATAAAAGTATAAAACTTTTTGGTTAAATCTATAGCTTGATTATTATTTCTAATTGATCCCAAATTCTTGATCAGTAGTTCCATATTATTTTTACCAATCGCACCGAGAGGATAACTAATTTTTTAAAGGTGGACAAAATGCCCACCCTTAAAACTATTGTAAACTGCTAGTTAACTGACTTTTGGCCTTAGCTAAAGCTTCGCTTAACTTACTAGCATCCCGTCCCCCAGCTTGAGCTAAATTGGGACGACCACCACCACCACCGGAGCAGATTTTAGCGATCGCACCGATAAATTTACCCGCTTGTAAACCCTTATCTTTAATCACCCGGGGACTAAAAGCGGCCACTAAACTCACTTTATCAGCCGCGGGAGTCGAGGCCAAAATTATCGCCCCTTCCCCTAATTTTTGCTGTAGTCTTTCGGCTGCAGCCATCAAAGCATTAGCATCAATATCGCCCAAAGAAGCGACTAAAAGCTTAAATTCGCCGATAGATTCAGCTTGAGATAGCAAAGCATCCGATTTATTTAGTGCTAACTCCTGTTTAACCGCTTCTAACTGCTTTTGTGTCCCCTTTAACTCCGATTGTAGGGCCGTAATGCGATCGGGAATTTCCAGAGGTTTGACCTTAAAGCGATCGCACAAATCCCGTACCACCTGATCCCGTTCATTCAAATAGGCTAACACGGCGGGGCCGGCCACCGCTTCGATGCGACGAATTCCTGCAGCGATTCCCGTCTCAGAGATGATTTTAAATAAACCGATCTCGGCGGTATTTTTAACGTGAGTTCCCCCGCATAATTCCATAGAAACGCTAGGAATATCGATAACTCGCACTTCTGAGCCGTATTTCTCGCCAAACATAGCAATAGCTCCCTTTTGCTTCGCTTCTTCCAATCCCATCACCGCTATCTCGGTGTCATGCGCTTCGGCAATCCAAGTGTTAATCTGTTCTTCCACCTGTTGCAATTCAGCACCAGTCAGGGGACGAGGACAGTTAAAATCAAAACGGAGGCGCTCAAAACTGACGAGGGAACCTGCTTGGGAAATCCCAGCATCGACAAGCTTTTTCAGGGCCGATTGTAGCAGATGGGTCGCGGTATGATTAGCTTGGGCGCGACGACGACAGGAACGGTCAATCTGTGCATTAATTGTATCGCCGGTGGTGACAACTCCCCGCTCAATCCGACCAAAATGGATAAAAATCCCCGATTCTTTCTGCACATCCTCAACGCGGATAAGCAGATTATCGCCGGTTAAATAACCCTTATCACCGATTTGTCCACCCGATTCGGCATAAAAAGGAGTTTGATCGAGAACTACCTGCACCTCAGTCCCTGCTGCGGCCGATTCCACCGTTTTACCAGCGACTAAAACCGCCGTTACTGTTGCGGTTGCTTGCAAATCCGTATAACCGAGAAATTCCGTCGGGTGAATATGTTCCGCCAGTTTATCTAAACTACCCTGTACCGTCAAATCTATGGTTTCGTGGGCGGCTTTTGATCTTTGCTGCTGTTTTTTCATTTCCTGCTCGAAACCCGCCGTATCGACGCTTAAACCCTGCTCCTCAGCGATTTCTTGAGTGAGTTCGAGGGGGAAGCCATAGGTATCATAAAGGGTAAAGGCATCGACTCCCGAAATCTGGCTTTTTTCTTTTTCTAGAATCGATTCGAGCAGTTTCTCGCCTCTTTCTAGGGTTTCTAAAAATCTCGCTTCTTCTCGCTCTAATTCTGCCTTGATCACCGTTTCCCGTTCCCGAACATTGCCATAGACGGACTCGGAAAGAGCGATCGCAACTTCCGCCACTTTGCTGATAAATTGACCTTCAATACCGATTAAACGTCCGTGCCGTACTACTCTGCGAATCAGGCGACGCAGGACGTAACCTCTGTCAGTATTCGATGCTGAGATACCATCCGCTATCATGTGTACTATCGAGCGCACATGATCACCGATGACTTTTAGGGAAACTTTCGTTTTTTCGTCCGCTTTCTGGTAGTCTATGGCCGCTAACCGGGCTGCTTCCGCGACAATTGGGAAAATTAGGTCAGTTTCGTAGTTATTGGCGACTTTTTGCAGGATTTGCGCCATCCGTTCCAAACCCATCCCCGTATCGATATTTTTATTCGCTAGGGGTGTCAGATTGCCATCTGCGTCGCGGTTATACTGCATAAAGACGAGGTTATAAAACTCGATAAAACGGCTATCATCCTCTAAATCGATGGTTTTATCCCCTAATTCCGGGTGAAAATCGTAGTAAATTTCCGAACAGGGACCACAGGGACCCGTGGGACCCGATACCCAAAAGTTATCCGCTTCGCCCATTTTTTGGATACGATGGGCAGGAATACCGATTTTATCGCGCCAGATAGCGAAAGCTTCCTCATCCTCTTTAAAGACACTAACGACTAATCTTTCGGGGGGAAGGTTAAAAACTTCTGTGGACAATTCCCAGGCCCAGGCGATCGCTTGTTCTTTAAAATAATCACCAAAGCTAAAATTACCCAACATCTCAAAAAAAGTATGATGTCTAGCAGTCCGGCCGACATTTTCGATATCGTTGGTGCGAATACATTTTTGGGAAGTGGTAGCGCGGGTAAATTCTGGGGTCTTTTGCCCTAAGAAAATCGGCTTAAAAGGGAGCATTCCCGCAATAGTCAGCAAAACGGTGGGGTCTTCTGGTACTAGAGAGGCACTAGGGAGAATTTTGTGGTTTCTGGCCGCAAAAAAGTCTAAAAATCGCTGGCGAATCTCGCTTCCGCTTAGGTGGTTACTCATAGAAGATGTCAGTTAGTCAGAAAATGCCTATTTTATCCATTGTGGCATTTTTGCGTTTTAACTCTCCACCTTTACTCTTGCGCCGCTTGTCGGACCTGTTCTAAGTCTAAATCCAAAGCTTGAGCGATTTGTTCCACACTTAAACCCAAAGCAAGCAAACGGGGAATAGATTCCAGTTTAGCCTCTAGTTTTCCTTCCAGTTTTCCTTCTAGTTTTCCTTCTAGTTTTCCTTCTAGTTTTCCTTCCTGTCGTCCTTCCCCTTTAGTTGCTTCCTTCCATTCCTGATAGGTTTGAGATAAAGTCATAAACACCTCTCTATCCTCAGTTTCTAGGATGTTATTTACTTCCATACTAACCCGCCAACTAATCAATAATTCTAGGACATTTTCCCGGAAAGCATTACCTTGAGGTAATTCTAACAATTCTC
>NZ_JADEXY010000120.1 GCF_015206885.1 Microcystis aeruginosa LEGE 91341
GGGGGGATCGGCACCCCCCTTATCAAGGGGGGCAGGGGGGATCGAACCTAAAATCCATTTTTAATTTAATTATAACCAGCTACTTAATAATTGAGCGAATTGAGCGAATGTCTTGTATAAATTGCGTGGCGTTTGCAGAAAACGGGTTTCTTCGAGAAACCCGTTTTCTGCGATGGCATTTGCATAATTATTCCTGTTTGTTCAACGACTTGTGACGTAAAATTTTAGGAGTCACTGATAATTGCTGATTGTCAGTATTTCTGCATAAGTGAATAAAAGCTGATAGGATAACGAACGGAAAAAATATAGATTGTCAAGACGCGACAAATCGCTATAATCATCCCAGCAGAGGCGATAGTAACCCCTCGATCATCCACTGGTTAACGATCGCTAATGATTAGACAAACTTGGTTTTCTCAAGCGTTTTCGAGACAGCGAACCCGTGATTTTCCCAGTCGATCATGGACGGTGAGCTTGTCGAATCCGTTGATCGAGCCTCTACATTTCGACAAGCTCAATGACCACTGGCTTTTTTTGGAGTCGATCGAACCATGTTGCAAGGATGGATTCAAATCGCGCTCACGATCCTGATAATCGTGGCAATCACCCCCTTTTTCGGGCGCTATATGGCTAGGGTGTTCATGGAACGGAGAACCCTACTCGACCCACTGTGCGATCGAGCCGAGAGTCTTCTCTACAGCTTCGTCGGGGTGAAAGGGAAAGAGAATATGACCGGCTGGCAGTACGCCCGCGCCGTTCTCTACAGTAACGCGGTAATAGCAGTTCTGGTTTTTTCCCTGATTGCGGGCCAAGGAGTCCTTCCCCTCAACCCGACGGGGATCCCCGCCCCCACTTGGGACACCACGCTACATACGACGATTTCCTTTATCACCAACACCGACCAACAGCATTATTCTGGAGAAACCACCCTCAGCTACGGCAGTCAGATCTGGGGACTCGGCTACCAGATGTTCACCTCGGCCGGAACTGGTCTAGCGGTGGGGATCGCCTTTATTCGGGGACTGACGGGGCGACCGTTGGGCAATTTCTACGTGGATCTGATCCGAGCGATCACCCGTATTCTCTTACCGATCTCGATCGTGGGGGCAATTGCCCTGATCATCGCCGGAGTCCCGGAAACCCTCGCCGGCCCGGCGATCTTGCCGACGCTAGAAAACCCCAACCTGAGTCAGGCGATCGCCCGCGGTCCAGTGGCCCACTTCGAGATTATTAAGGAATTGGGAGAAAACGGCGGCGGCTTCTTCACCAGCAACTCGGCCCACCCCTTGGAAAACCCGAATGGATTCGTCAATCTGGTGCAGTTGGTGGCGATTCTCTCGATTCCCACCTCCCTGATCTATACCTACGGGATTTTCGCCGATAATCTCAAGCAAGCTTGGTTAATCTATCTAATTCCCCTCAGTATTTTCATCGGCTTTACCATCATCACCGCGATGGGGGAATATAACGGCAACCCGGCGGTTAACTCCCTGCTAGGGGTTGATCAAGCGGTTAACTTCGAGGGCAAAGAAGTGCGCTTCGGTTGGGCGCAATCGGCCCTGTACGCGGTAACTACCACAGCCACCATGTGCGGTGCGGTGATCGCCATGCACGATTCCTTGATGCCGAACGGTGGCTTCGTCACCCTCTCGAATCTGTTCCTGCAAATCGTTTTTGGAGGCCAGGGAACTGGCACCGCCTACCTGTTTGCCTATCTGATCCTCGCAGTATTCGTCACCGGGCTAATGGTGGGACGAACCCCGGAATTCCTCGGGCGCAAAATTGAGAAACGGGAAGTGGTATTAGCGAGTTTTTTAATTCTGCTGGTTCACCCGATCGCCATCCTCATCCCTGGAGCGATCGCCCTTGCCTTTCCTGACTTTCAGGGCATCAGTAACCCCGGTTTTCACGGATTATCTCAAGTTATCTACGAGTACGCTTCCGCCGCCGCCAATAACGGGTCGGGATTTGAGGGACTAGGGGATTCCCAACCCTCGCCAATCGCAATCGCAGATGGAGCAAAACCGACGATTACAGCCCTTTGGTGGAATCTCAGCACCTCCTTTAGTTTACTGGCCGGACGGTATATCCCGATCGCCGCCCTGCTCTTGTTGGCCGATGGGATGTCGCGCAAACAACCGGTTCCCGCCACAACCGGAACCCTCCGCACCGATACCGGACTCTTTACCGGCGTGACGGCCGGGGTAATTTTAATTCTCGGTGCGCTGACTTTCTTCCCGATATTAGCCCTCGGGCCGATCGCGGAAGCCTTTCAAATCACGCGGATGATCGGCTAGGAGTTTAGACAATTTATGAGAACGAACAAAGGAAATTCTAAGTCCCCCCGACCGTTGCGAGTGCCGAGAGGTCGCCGGGACGACCGCCGCCATACCCCCAAGGTAAACCGGACCGGTCTCTATCAACGTGCGATCCGGCAGTCCTTCCTTAAACTCGACCCGCGCATCGCCGTGCGTAACCCAGTCATGTTCGTGGTCTGGTTGGGAACGATCGTCACGGCCTTGGTCACAATCGACCCGAATCTATTCGGCACAATCGCCGCAGACAGCGGACAACAACGGCTACTTAACGGCATCATCACCCTGATCCTCTTCTCCACGGTGCTGTTCGCCAACTTCGCCGAGGCGGTCGCTGAAGGACGGGGGAAAGCCCAGGCCGATGCCCTACGCTCCACCCGCAGCGACACAACCGCCCGAAAAATCCTGGCCGACGGCTCGATCGAGTCGGTCAGTTCCACGGCCTTGGCTCGGGGCGATCGGGTGAAACTGGTGGCCGGGGACGTGATTCCCGCCGACGGGGAAGTGATCGAGGGAATCGGTTCGGTGGATGAATCGGCGATCACCGGAGAATCGGCCCCCGTCCTCAAACAACCCGGCACCGACATCGCCAGTTCCGTCACCGGCGGTACGCGGCTTCTCTCCGACGAGTTGACAGTGCGGATCACCCAAGATCCCGGCCAGGGTTTTATCGATCGCATGATCTCCCTTGTGGAAGGGGCCGAGCGCACGAAAACCCCCAACGAGATCGCGCTGACGGTACTTCTAGCCGTGTTAACCCAAGTCTTTTTAATTGTCGTCGCCACAATTCCGCCGATCGGGAATTATATCGCTGGTTTTCTGGAAACGAGCCTCAGTCCTGCGGTTGCGAATACCTTTCGGGCCGGTTCCAGTATCGCCATCTTGATCTCCCTCCTCGTCGCTCTTATTCCCACGACGATCGGTGGTTTATTGAGCGCGATCGGTATCGCTGGGATGGATCGTGTGGCTCAGTTTAACGTCATCGCCACCTCTGGGCGGGCGGTGGAAGCCTGCGGCGACGTCAATGCCCTCGTTCTCGACAAAACGGGAACGATTACCCTCGGCAACCGGCTGGCTGACGAATTTATCCCCGTCAACGGTCATAACCTCGAAGAATTAGCCCGCGTCTGTCTAGCGGCCAGCCTTTTCGACGAAACCCCGGAAGGACGCTCGATCGTTACCTTAGCCCGGAATTTGGGCGCAACCCCCCCCATCGATGGCCAACCCGGCGAGGCAATCCCATTCTCGGCTCGTACCCGCATGAGCGGCACCGATAGGGACGGTGAGGAATACCGTAAGGGGGCCGTGGAAGCGATTAAAGGTTTCGTCCGTTCCAGGGGTGGTTCCGTTCCCGATACCCTCGATCAGGCCCAGGAAAGGGTTTCCCGTTTAGGGGGGACTCCCCTGGCTGTCTGTCAGGGTAACGATCTCTACGGGGTGATCTATCTCAAAGACATCGTGAAACCTGGATTAAAAGAGCGTTTCGACCAATTACGGCGCATGGGGGTGAGAACGATCATGCTCACCGGCGACAACCAGATCACGGCCTCGGTGATCGCGGCGGAGGCGGGGGTGGATGATTTTATCGCCGAGGCTACCCCGGAAGATAAGATCGAGGTGATCCGTCGCGAGCAATCCCAAGGCAAGTTAGTTGCCATGACGGGGGACGGCACTAACGACGCACCGGCACTGGCCCAGGCTAATGTCGGTGTGGCGATGAACTCTGGAACCCAAGCGGCGAAGGAGGCGGCTAATATGGTGGATCTGGATTCTGACCCGACCAAGCTGATCGATTTAGTGACCATCGGCAAACAGTTATTAATTACCCGCGGCGCCCTGACCACGTTTTCCGTAGCTAACGATATTGCTAAGTATTTCGCCATTATCCCCACAATTTTCGCCGCTGCCGGGATCGGTGCTTTAAATATCATGGGTTTGAAAAGCGCTCAATCGGCGATCGTCTCAGCCCTGATCTACAATGCCCTGATTATCCCCGTTTTGATTCCCCTAGCACTTAAAGGCGTTCAATTTCGCCCGCTCACCGCTGACCAACTATTGCGGCGCAATATCCTCATCTACGGCGTGGGGGGCATGATTGCGCCGTTTATTGCCATTAAGATTATTGATGAGATGATTTCAGCGATCGGGTTGAGGTAATGGGAAAATCTGCAATATTTAAGCCTAGTTTATTCGGATTGAGGCACTCGAATCGGGATTTTACCCAAAAAGAAACCTGGGGTAAAAATCAATTTAATTCCTCATTTCCAGCTTCTTTGTGCGCTTACTTAGATGGAAAAGGACTGAAAAATGTAGATCTGAAACTTGATGAAAATTTTAAAATTCAACCTGCGGAGTTAAGTACAAAAGAGTTATACGGTCTAGCTCCCGATTCCGATAATTTATTTTACGCTTTCGAGAGTCAATTTAGAGGAAAAAGCAAAATGATCACAATCGATTTATTCGCTGGTTGTGGTGGTTTATCTTTAGGTTTCCAAAAAGCGGGGTTTACTATTGTGGCCGCATTTGATAATTGGATACCTGCTATAGATGTCTATAGAAATAACTTTAGTCATCCGATATTTAATGTCGATTTATCTAGAGAATCTAATCAAGAAATATTGGCTCAATATAATCCTGAGATTATTGTCGGCAGCCCTCCTTGTCAAGACTTTTCCAGTGCCGGTAAGAGAAACGAGGGTTTAGGACGAGCGAATCTAACGCTCACATTCGCCGAAATTGTCACTAGACTAAGTCCCCAATGGTTTGTTATGGAAAATGTGGATAGAATTGAGAAAAGTAAAATACTCATTCAAGCAAAACAAATTTTTAAAAGCCATGGTTATGGTTTAACTGGAAAAGTTATTAATTCTTGTTACTGCGGAGTTCCTCAAACTAGAAAAAGATATTTTCTGATCGGTAAAATGAAGGAAGAAGACGATTTTTTAATCGATGAAATCAATGACAATTTATCAAGTCAACCTCTGACTGTATTTGACTATATGGGCAAAAAATTAGATATAGAATACTATTATAGACATCCTAGAAGCTATCAAAGAAGGGCGATATTCAGTATTTATGAACCTAGCCCTACTATTCGAGGAGTAAATCGACCAGTTCCCAAAACCTATCGACAACATCCCGGTGATGCTTGTCATCTTCATGAAAAATTAAGACCGCTAACAACGAGCGAGCGAAGCTATATCCAAACTTTCCCTAAAGACTTTATTTTTGCTGGAACAAAATCTAATCTAGAACAAATGATTGGCAATGCTGTCCCTGTTAATCTGGCCAGATATGTGGGACAATGTATTCTTAACTATGAATTGAAAAAGGGGAAAAAGACAACCGATCGACAACTACAGCTAAGTAAGTGGTTATAATTAAATTGAAAATAGATTTTGTCTTTGATCCCCCCTTGATCCCCCCTTGATAAGGGGGGTGTCGATCCCCCCTTAATCCCCCCTTGATAAGGGGGGTGTCGATCCCCCCTTAATCCCCCCTTGATAAGGGGAGTGCCTGATAATTTTTAACGCCTACCTACTTATTTTCTTGATTTACTGGCAAAAACAAATCTCCAAAAAACTCTAATTCTTATGAAGGCATCCCTTAGAAAACACCGATTTTTCTGGTATATTTTCTTAAATTTCTGTCTAACAAGTCTTTTCTCCTCCATCGTTCAAGCTTCTACGGGAAGCACTATCGATAGGTGGCAAGCTTCCGCGTTAACCCTTTTAGGATTGGTCGCCTTTGCTTTATTTATCTACCTATTTTTTGTCATCTTTATACCAGAGAGGTTTTAAGAGATTTCTGGCATAATTAATTTTTGAGAGTTCAAAAATGGGAAAAAGCAGAAAATCTCTAAATAGACTCTTTAATTGATTGTGGTTTATTCCTAATTCTCCTGACTACTGACTACTGGCTCCTGACTCCTAACCCCACCAACAAACTTTTTCAGTAAACCCTAATTATGAGTTTTGCACGCGAGGCCGGTAGAGCCATCCGTTCTACCCTAGTTCTCTGGGTAATTACTGCCCTGATCTATCCTTTTTCGATGATCGCCATCGGTCAAATTCTTTTTCCCTGGCAAGCGAACGGGAGTTTAATTACCAATAATCAAGGTCAAGTGGTGGGTTCGGCTCTAATTGGGCAACCTTTCACCAGCGATCGCTATTTTAATAGTCGTCCGAGTACCACTGCTTACAGTACGGCCGATCCGAAAAACGATCCTAACAAGATCCTGCAAACCGGAATTTCGGGAGCGAGTAACCTAGCTCCCAGTAACCCCGCATTAATCGATCGCATTAAAGGAAAACCCAATCCCGATCCAGCGAAAGCTATAGAGGGGGAGATTCCCCGATTAGAGAAAGCGGGAATTAAACCCACCGCAGCTCTGGTGTACACCTCTGGATCGAGTCTCGATCCCCATATCACCCCAGAGGCCGCCAGAGCGCAGATCGAGCGGGTGGCGCGGGTGCGGGGATTACCGACGAATCAAGTGGAGATCCTGATTACCAAAAACACCGACGAGCGCTTTCTCGGCATCTTCGGCGAACCGGGGGTTAACGTGCTGAAACTGAATCTGGCTCTAGACGCGATCGCCAATACCCGATAGGGTTTCTGATACTAAATCCGTTGAGCATAGGCTAAATATCAGGACAGGCAAAAGGCAAAAGGGTGCATAAATAATCAGTTTTTAATAACAGGATTTAGTATTAGTTCAATTTCCCCATTTCCCCACTAATTCATAATTCCCGCTCCCCACTTCCCACTTCCCACTTCCCACTGATCACTGAAAAAAGCTCCAGCACTCGATCGCCCGGATAGATGGTCGGGGATTTAGGTTAGGGTAGTAAAAGATACAGATTACTCACCCTTGCAGACCAAAAATTATGACGAATACCAGTAACCCGCTGCTTGCCGGTCAAGGATTACCGGCTTTTGACCAAATCCAACCCGGCCTGATTGTCCCTGGGATGACGCAACTTTTGCAAGAACTGACCAGAGAATTAACCGAACTGGAAGCGCAGATTACCCCCACCTGGGAAAAATTGGTCGAACCCCTCACCCAGATCGAAGAACGTTTAAGCTGGAGTTGGGGGATTATCGGTCATCTGATGGGGGTAAAAAATAGCCCAGAATTGCGTCAAGCTTACGAAACCGTACAACCACAGGTAGTCGAGTTTATTAGCCGTTTAAGCCAAAGTAAACCCATTTATGAAGCATTTTTGTCCCTGCGTCAAGGGGAAAGCTGGGGGCAATTAGACGAGGCACAACAGCGCATTGTCGAAGCCTCCCTGCGGGATGCTCAATTGGCTGGGGTGGGATTAGCAGGGGAGAAAAAAGACAGATTTAACGCGATTCAACTGGAATTAGCGGAAATCACCACGAAATTTTCCAATAACATCCTCGATGCCACCAAAGCTTTTCAACTGAAACTAACAACCCCAGAAGATATCGCCGGTTTACCCGCTAGTCTCCTTAGTTTAGCCGCCCAAACCGCCCGCGCCCAAGGGGAAGCTAACGCCAGCACCGAAACCGGTCCCTGGGTGATTACCCTCGATTTTCCCAGTTATTTCCCCTTTATGAAGTACAGCGATAATCGGGAATTGCGCGAAAAACTCTATAAAGCCTACGTTAGTCGGGCCGATCTGGGAGAATTGGATAATAATCCCTTAATCGATCGCATTTTGCTACTTCGTCAGGAACAGGCCCATCTTTTAGGTTATAGTACCTACGCCGAGGTTAGTCTTGCCCGGAAAATGGCCAATTCTGTGGATGAAATCGAGAAATTGCTTGACAATTTGCGCCAAGTAAGCTATGAAGCGGCAAAACAGGATTTAGAGGCCTTAAAAACTTTTGCGGGAACCGACGATCTCAAGCATTGGGATATAGCCTATTGGTCAGAAAAACAGCGTCAGGCCAAGTTTAACTTTAGTGCCGAGGAATTACGCCCCTATTTCCCGCTGCCACGGGTTTTAGAAGGCATATTTAGCCTCGCTAAACGTATTTTTGGGGTAGAAATTATCGCTGCCGACGGTAAAGCACCTATCTGGCATCCCGAGGTGCGTTATTTCCAGATTAATGACGAAAAGGGCGAAAAAATCGCCTATTTCTACCTCGATGCCTACAGTCGTCCCGCCGAAAAACGCGGCGGCGCTTGGATGGATGTCTGTATCGGTCGGGCCAAAACCGGCACCGAGGTGCGTTTACCTGTGGCTTATTTAATCTGCAATCAAACGCCTCCAGTGGACGGAAACCCCAGTTTAATGACCTTTGAGGAGGTAACTACCCTATTTCACGAATTTGGCCACGGTTTACAGCATATGTTAACCACTGTGGATTATTCTGGCGCGGCGGGTATTAATAATGTTGAGTGGGACGCGGTGGAATTGCCCAGTCAATTTATGGAAAATTGGTGTTATGATCGCCCTACTTTAATGAGTATGGCCAAACACTACGAAACTGGCGAAACTCTCCCCGAACATTACTACCAAAAACTGCTCCTAGCTAAGAATTATATGAGTGGTTCGGCCATGCTGCGTCAGCTACATTTGTCTTTAGTAGATTTGGAATTACACCATCGTTATCAACCCAATGGCAGCGAAACTCCTAAACAAGTCAGACAGCGTTTAGCGGCGACGACGACGATAATTCCTCCCCTACCGGAAGATGCTTTTTTGTGTTCTTTTGGGCATATTTTCGCTGGCGGTTATGCGGCGGGTTACTATAGTTATAAATGGGCAGAAGTTCTCAGTGCCGATGCTTTTGCCGCTTTCGAGGAAGTGGGATTAGATAACGAAGAAGCAGTGAAAGCGATCGGTCGTCGTTTTCGCGATACTGTTTTAGCTATGGGGGGAAGTTCCCATCCTATGAATGTTTTTAAAGCTTTCCGGGGTCGCGAACCTAGTACCGAGCCTCTCCTCCGTCATAGCGGCTTATAAAAGTAGCCAAAAACCTTTCTTTCTGGTGCGTTACGGCGATATTTAGCTCTTGATTTTTTCCCTGAAAACAAGGGATTGCCTAACGCACCCTACTTAACTGCTGAAACATCCAGTAGGGTGTGTTAGCGTAGCGTAACGCACCAAAAACCTTTCTGTGTGGTGCGTTACGGCGATATTTAGCTCTTGATTTTTTCCCTAAAAACAAGGGATTGCCTAACGCACCCTACTTGACTATATTGTGATAACATATCAGGAAAAAAAGTTAACTAACAGGAGTAAACTTTAATGAGTATCGCATTTTTTCAAGATCTGATCGAATCGGTAGAGAGTCTATCCATTGAAGACCAAGATTATTTGTTTGAGCTAATTCGTAAAAGACGCATTGAGAAACGCCGGGAGGAGATGGCTAAAAATGGCGAAGAAACCTTAAAATCTTTAGCAATGGGAACAGCAAAAAAAGGCCGTGCTGAAGAGATAATGGCATATTTGTTAGAGGATGAAGAAGAATGAAATTAGTTGCTGACAAAAGCTTTAAAAGAGCTTTTCAACGCTTAATCAGCAAAAATCCTCAACTACAAAGCAAGGTATCAGAGGTTCTACATTTGTTAGAAGATAATCCCTTCACCCCTTCTTTAAAATCTCATAAGCTGACAGGTAGATTAGAAGGTTATTGGTCATGTTCTGTTAGTTACGATTGCCGTATTATTTTTACTTTTCGTCAAGATCCTGATTCAGGAAAAACTTTAATTGTTATAGTTGATATTGGAAAACACGATCAAGTTTACTAATTTATCTCTTTAATTTGTTCTTGCTTATCAATTGTATAATTACAGTGCGATATCGCCTACTTTTCTAGCGTGTGTTCCTGGAAAATTTTGGGTCTGAAACCCCTTAACTACTGTATATTTTTATTAAGAATTATCCTTTCTTTGTAACATTAACTCTTAATTCTTAACAAATTACCATAGATTCTCAGAAAAAAACCGATTATAATAAAGGGAACTGAACAGAACTGCTTGATCGATAGATAACTGATTGATTAAAGTTTTATTACTTTTGATGAACTGGGATTAAGATAAGTAAATTTATTCTTGATCGCTCCCTGAAAGTGAGAAGAAATAGTTTTAATAAACAAAGAGTTTTCAACTTGGCAAAAATCCTCTGGGGGAAATACACATGGAAGTTCTAACCGAGACAATTAACCCAACTTCGATCGAACGGGAACCGATCCATCTCTATAACCGAATTCAACCGCACGGAGTGCTTTTAGTTCTCAGCGAACCGGAGCTAAAAGTCAGCCAAACTAGCAGTAATAGCCGCAGTTTATTGGGAATTTCTCCAGGGGAAATTATCGGTAAAACCCTAGAGGAAATCTTCGATCCTTTTCAGATCGATCCTCTGAAATCAGCCATAGAAAATAACGATTTTGATGCTATCAATCCCTCCAAAATTTGGGCGCGGGTTAAAGGGGATGATTTCGCCGTCTTTGATGCTATTTTCCACCGTAACGCCGAACAAATGCTGATTTTAGAGTTAGAACCAGCTATTTCCTATGAAAACATTCCTTTCCTGAGTTTCTATCACCTAGCCAAAACTTCGATCGATAAACTTGAAGCCACCCGTAACCTGAAAGATTTCTGTAATATCATCGTTAAAGAAGTGCGAAAAATGACAGGATTCGATCGAGTTATGTTATACAAATTCGACGAAGAAGATAACGGTGATGTGATAGCAGAAGACAAAATAGAGCAACTAGAACCCTATCTAGGTTTACGTTATCCCGCTTCCGATATCCCTCTCCCAGCACGAAATTTATTAAGTGCTAATTGGATTCGACAGATTCCCGATGCCACCTCTGAACCCGTCGATCTAGTGCCTAGTCTTCATCCCGAAACTCAACAACCTTTAAATTTAACCCTGTCCAGTCTGAGAAGTGCTTCTCCCTGTCATTTAGAATACCTACATAATATGGGAGTGGGAGCATCTCTAACCATTTCTCTGATTGAAAATAAACGTCTCTGGGGCATTATTGCCTGTCATCACCGCACCCCTAAATATGTACCCTACGAACTGCGTAAAGCTTGTGAATTCTTAGGAAGAGTGATTTTTTCGGAAATATCGGCACGGGAAGAAACCGAAGATTATGACTATCGAGTGAAATTAAACTTTGTCCAATCGCAATTAATCGATTATATGGCGGAAGCTAATAACTTTATCGATGGATTAATTGCCCATAAACCGAATCTGCTTGATCTAACTAAAGCCACAGGAGCCGCTATTTATTTAGGCGGCAATTATACCTTAATTGGAGTAACACCGAGCGAAGAAGAACTAAATTATCTGATTACTTGGCTAGAAAAAAACGTCCATGAAGATGTTTACTATACCAATTCCTTACCGCGAATTTATACCGATGCGGGTAAGTTTAAAGACATTGCCAGTGGTTTACTAGCAATTCCCATTTCTAAACGTAATTATCTCCTCTGGTTTCGTCCGGAAGTAATTCAAACCGTGAACTGGGGTGGTGATCCGGGTAAAGCGATCGAAACGACTGCCATAGATGGTAATATTCGTCTCGGTCCGCGTAAATCTTTCTCCCTCTGGAAAGAAACCGTTCGCCTGAAATCTTTACCCTGGAAAGCGGTAGAAATTAACGCCGCACTAGAATTACGAAAAGCGATCGTCAATATCATCTTAAAACAAGCCGATGAATTGGCACGTTTAGCGCGGGATTTGGAACTATCAAACGCCGAATTAAAAAAATTCGCTTACGTCGCTTCCCACGATTTACAGGAACCCCTCAATCAAGTCGCCAACTATGTGCAGTTGCTAGAAATGCGCTACACCGAAGAACTGGACGAAGATGCTAAAGAATTTATTACTTTTGCCGTCGAAGGTGTCAGCTTGATGCAAACATTAATAGATGATGTGCTGGCTTACTCAAAAGTGGATATGCAGGCGGTAGAGTTTAATACCATTGATGCTAATCTGGCACTGGAAAAAGCTCTCGCTAACCTGAAAGGGAGAACTCAAGAAAGTCAAGCTATAATCACCGTTGATCCTTTGCCAATTATCATGGCAGATAAAACCCAGTTAATGCAATTGTTCCAAAATCTCATCGGTAATGCCATTAAATTCCGAGGAAAAGCAACTCCCACTATTCATATTGCTGCTCAACGTCAAGAGGAGGAATGGCTGTTCTCTGTCACCGATAATGGAATTGGTATCGATCCCCGATTTTCCGAACGCATTTTCGTGATTTTCCAACGACTGCACACCCGCGACGAGTACCCCGGCACAGGTATGGGTTTGGCGATTTGTAAAAAAATTATCGAGTGTCATCGCGGACGAATTTGGGTAGAATCTCAATTAGGTAAAGGAGCGGTTTTCTATTTTACAATTCCCCTAGGAGGTAACGAGCGTGAGCGCTGGCGAGGACGTGCCACACAAAATTATCTTATTAGTGGAGGACAGTAAAGCTGATATTCGCCTCATCCAAGAGGCATTAAAAACTAGCACCGTCCCCCATGAATTAGTTATCGTTAGGGATGGTGTCACCGCCATGGATTATCTGCGTCGAGAAGGGGAGTATCTCGATTCTCCCCGTCCTAATCTGATTCTTCTCGATCTGAATTTACCCAGAAAAGACGGACGGGAGGTATTAGCGGAAATAAAAAACGATCCCAGTTTAAAAAGAATTCCTGTGGTGGTTTTAACCACTTCTCGCAACGAGGAGGATATTTTTTATAGCTATGAACTGCACGTTAATTGTTATATAACCAAGTCGCGCAATCTCAACGATTTGTTCAAAATTGTCAAAAATATCGAGGCTTTTTGGTTAGAAACCGCTACTTTACCTGGGGAGTGAATTATTATCAGTTATCAGGAGTCAGGAGATAGGAGATAGGAGATAGGAGTCAGGGATCAGGAGATAGGATTTAGGAGTCAGGAGTCAGGAGATTATTTCTATTTATTCTCCCCACACCCCACTTCATAATTCATAATTCATAATTCCCCCTCCCCACAC
>NZ_JADEXY010000121.1 GCF_015206885.1 Microcystis aeruginosa LEGE 91341
GAAGTGGGGGAATTATGAATTATGAATTGGGGTATGGGGAGAACAAATAAAAATGGTTCTTCCGAACTTACACTGTAGAAAACTCCCCAAGCTCCCTCTCTGTCCAGCAATGCTCTAAAGTTGATAAATATCAATCTAACAAAAACTCAAAGCCCTATTATACAAGCTTTACAAGTATGAGTTGTTGATAGTTTTGCATAACAGGTTCGGTAGAGCCATAAAAATAATCTCCTGTCTCCTGTCTCCTGTCTCCTGTCTCCTGTCTCCTGTCTCCTGTCTCCTGTCTCCTGTCTCCTGTCTCCTGTCTCCTGTCTCCTGTCTCCTGTCTCCTGTCTCCTGTCTCCTGTCTCCTAACCCCACTAACAAACTTTTTGCCGCAAACCCTAAATAGAACTAAGCTGCTGGCCGATCGCCAACTGGTCTAGGAATCGGCCACCACTTTAATCGATCGCCCGTCGGGAAATTTGCCAACTTAAAAAAATTACCGGAATTAATCCCACTAGGACAATGGCCAGGGCCGGTGCCGCCGCTTCCACCAAACGTTCATCACTGGCGTATTGATAAACCCGCACCGCTAGGGTATCAAAATTAAAAGGTCTTAACACCAAAGTAGCGGGTAATTCCTTCATCACATCGACAAAAACTAACATAGCCGCCGTCAATAATCCCCCCGACAAAAGAGGAATATGCACTTTAATTAAAGTTGCACCGGTGCCATAGCCAAGGCTGCGGGAAGCATCATCTAAACTAGGTTTGATTTTACTTAAACTCGATTCTAGTGTGGAAAAAGCTACGGCTAAAAACCGGACAATATAGGCAAAAATCAGACAGAAAATCGTACCGCTCAGAATTAAATTGATATTTAATCCTTGATTGAAAAAGTTATCTAATTTACCGAGAGGAATTAAAACCCCCACTGCGATAACTATGCCAGGGATAGCATAACCAGCAGCCGCAATCCGCACAGAACCCTTAAGAGTTTTATTCGGATTAAGTCTTTCCCCGTAGGCGAGAATTAAAGCTAAAACTACCGCAATAATTGCGCTTAAACTAGCCAGAAAAAAACTGTTTCCTGATAAACTAAAAAAGTCATTATTAAAAGTTTCTTGGGCATGATTAAAGGCTAGATAAGCTAGATAAAAAGCAGGGGCAATAAACCCCAGAAATACCGGCACAAAACAGGAGATCATTGCCAAAAAACTGCGAATAAATCCCAGTTTGTACTTAGTCGGTGACTGGAAACGATTGGTCATTTCATAGTAACGAGCTTGACGACGGGAGGATTGTTCAAGGAAAACTAAAACGAGGATAAATACCATTAAAACTGTGGATAACTGCCCCGCTGCTATGCGATCTCCCATACCGAACCAAGTATTATAAATACCCGTGGTAAAAGCATTAATGCCGAAATACTGCACCGTACCAAAATCGTTCAGAGTTTCCATTAAAGCTAGGGCTAATCCTGCCATAATTGCCGGTCTTGTTAGGGGTAAAGCGACGGTAAAAAAACTGCGCCAAGGATTACATCCCAGGGAGCGACTTGCCTCCACTGTGCAGACAGATTGTTCTAAAAAACCGACCCTTGCTAACAGATAAACGTAGGGATAAAGCACCAGTATTAACATCAGAATCCCCCCCCAAAGAGAACGGATATTAGGAAACCAATAATCTTCGACACTACTCCAACCGAAAACACTTCTTAAGAAGGTCTGCACTGGACCAAAATAGTCCATCATATTGGTATAAGTATAGGCCAAGAGATAGGCAGGAGCGGCAAGGGGTAGTAATAATAACCATTGAAATTGTTGACGACCGGGAAATTGACACATCGTTATTAACCAAGCAGTGCCAACACCGATGATTAAAACGCCACTACCCACACCAAACATCAACCAAAAAGAATTAACTAGATAATCCCAGAGAACAGTTTCGATCAGATGTTGCCAGACTTGACTGGAATTAGTTAATAAACTACTAGCCACCGATAAAATTGGCAGGGAAACAAGCAGGGCAATTAGTAAAACTGCAATTGTCCATCCCTGTCTAAAAAAAGAGCGAGATTCTTTCAGCAAAAACATTTTTAATAAGATTGTTAAAGCAGTTTTTAGAGAACTAGGAGATGATCTACAGCAGTCCTAGGTTATTGGCTCCTAAAAATTAGGATTTCTGTAACAGATTGCGGTAGTCAAACACGCGAATGAGAGTCCCTTTTTTCGGTAAATCGGCGGCACGAATCCGTAATTTATTGTCCCCGATTAAACGGATATTTTTATCCTTGACTAACTTGAGAAACTCATCTACAGACACCAATTCACAGGCATTTTTATCGGCGGCACTGGTGAAGTATTGCGTCGGGACAGCAATTCGCGGCTGTAAAACTTCGATCGCCTGTTTTGCTTCTTGGGGATTATAATTTTTTGGACCACCTCCCACGGGAATAAAAGCTAAATCCGGCGAACCTAAGAGAATTCTTTGTTCTAATTCGAGCGGGGCTGCTGCCCCCCCCAAATGGACAATACTAATCCCTGCTTGGGTCCAACGCCAAGCCACATTCATGCCGAAACGTTGCCCTCCCATGCGATCATGGGCGATACTAATACCCTGGAATTTTAATTTACCCAGATCGTAGGCCCCCGGCTCAAACAAAATTTTCGGATTACCGGGTAAACCCTCGGCAGCCCCTTCATCCCAGAGTTGACTACTAATTAAAACGATATCTGCTTCTACTTTTGGCAAAGGAAAACCCGCCGTACAACCAATGGCCCGGAAGGGATTAACTAGGACTCTTTGACCTCCTCCAGTGAATAAAAAGCAACTATGACCCAACCATTGAACTAAGAGGGAATCATCGGGTTTTTGAGCGGGAGTGGGGTTAGTGGGTTTGGGTTTAGTTTCCGCTAAAACTGAGCCTACTGCCACGGTTAAGAAACTTGTCCCCACCGATAAGATAAAATCTCGCCTTTTCATAAATGTAGATGCAGAATTAATCAAGTTAGGGTTAATTTCAGGGGTTGGGGATTAGTAAACACTAGAGGGATCGGAGAAAGTTTCTTAAAAGTTCCTTGCCGGCAGTGGTTAAAATACTTTCGGGATGGAATTGTACCCCTTGAATCTGGGGATAATCCCGATGACGGACTCCCATGACCGTGCCATCTTCTACCCAGGCCGTGATCTCTAAATTATCCGGCATGGTGGAGCGATCGATCACTAAACTATGGTAACGGGTGGCAGTAAAAGGATTTTCTAAGCCTTGAAATACCCCTTCACTGTTGTGATAGATGGGGGAAGTTTTGCCGTGCATTAAGACTGGGGCCGAGACCACATCCCCCCCGAATACCTGACCGATACTTTGATGACCCAGACAGACCCCCAAAATCGGCAAATGGGGGCCAAATTTGGCGATTAATTCCAGAGATATGCCCGCATCGACCGGACGACCGGGACCGGGGGAAATGACAATCCCATCCGGCCGCATTTGTTCGATTGTGGCCAGATCGATTTTATCATTACGATAGACCTCGATCGGCAAGGCGATCGGAAACTCAGCCGCTAATTCTCCCAAATACTGGACTAAATTGTAGGTAAAACTATCATAGTTATCGATGACGATTATCAAGAGTCTCTCTCCTTTCTCTAGCCTCGCTCAGTATTTTCATTCTACACCTCTGCTGTCTCGATCGAGATAGCCGGGATGTAGGGGGTAGGCTATTTTTGAGCCGTCAGCTAGAATCTGGCCGGAATTGCTAATTACAGCCTAAACTATCTCTGGTGGCCACTCCCGTGACTGGATTAATGCCATCGGCCCGTTCACACATTAACTTGACCTGATAGTTATCAATTACCGCGTTAGTGAAATCGGCCCCGGTAATAATTGTGTCATAAAAACGGCTGCGAGTAGCGATCGCATCGGTAAAAATAGTATTAGTTAAATCGGCAAAATCGAGGGTAACTCTATCTACCAAAGAGGCGGTTAAATCGGCCCCTTTTAAGTTAGCTTTTAAGAGGACAGCCTCGGTGAGAATGCTATAGGATAAATCGGCCCCTTCTAGGTTAACTCCCCGCATCGCGGCAGCTGCGAAAACCCCTCCGCGCAAATCCTGATGGGAAAAATCCCGATCTTGCAGCTGGGCAAAACTATAGTTAATCGTTTTATCTTGGGCCAAGGCCACCGGACGGGCCGCGAAAAGTAGCCACAGAATCGCCAGCAAAATAATTAAAACCAGACTGAAAAAATTTTTCAACATTGTTACTGTTGAGCGTCGAGAAACTGGGCCACATCATCACCCACCCGAATAGTTAGGTCTGAGTCTAAAGCACCAGTGGAGGATGATTCTACTTTACCGATTCCCAATTGATTTTTCAAGAGGTTAGCGGACTGAATATCACCTTTTTGGGCAATAATTGCCGTAGTTTCTAGCTTTTGGGAGGAGTCATCGCTAATATAAACATTTGTGTAGCCCCGTTTGGCCAGATAATTACGAGTACGACGGGCTAAACCTTTGGTATGGGTGGCATTTTGAATGGCAATCCGCAGACTATAAACGGAGGTTTCTCCCCCCGCGTAGTTATCGGTAAAATTATTAGCCACAATGGTTCTAATTTCGCGACGGTTCAAAATCCAATAACTGCGACCATCGTATTCCTCGAGGCTATTAAACCGGCCGGGGAGTAGGATCATTCTCAAGTCATCCTGTTTAATTTCCCGGCCAAAATTAGCGATAGCCAGCATTTCCTCGACGCTTAAGTTCGTATCGATATATTGTTGTAAAACCTGCACTGCTTTCGGGAGACTGGGGAGAATTGTCGGACTAAAAATCTTTTGTTGGAGTGCTTTTAATAAAATTTGTTGTCTTTGTACGCGACCAATATCACCGTATTGCGGGTTACGAAAACGGGCAAATTGTTCTGCTTGGTCGCCGTTGAGATTTTGCCAACCCTCTTGTAAATCAATTTCTAATTTTTGGGTGACATCTTTATGATACATTCGTTCGGGTACATAAACTTCTACACCCCCGACTAAATCGACTAATTCCTTAAAAGCATCGGTAGTCACCCGCACATAGCGATCAACGGTGACATCCCCTAAAGTATTAGTGACCACTTCTGCCGCTAGAGTCGGTCCGCCGTGAACATTGGCATCGTTGATTTTAGTGAAACCGTGGCCGGGGATTCTGACACGGCTATCGCGAGGGATAGACAGCATTCTCACGGTTTTATCGCTAGGATCGAAGCGCACTAGGAGCATGGTATCGCTGCGACCTTTAAATACATCGTCGCTGTTTTTGGCATCTAAAACTCGATCGATGCCCATAACTAAAATATTAACAGGACGAGAAAGCTGCTGATTGATTAAGCTATTCCAAGCTTGATCCTCAAGGATGTCTGTTTGGGTGGGAAAAGATGTTTTTTGGAAGATGGCCCCAATTGGTGCGGGTAAGGGACTAATTAAAGCGACGGCAGCCCCAACAGTGGCGGAAACTAGGGCGGTAAAACTGAGGGTTATTCCCCAAAATAAGCCCTTTTGCAGGGGAGATGCTTTTTTTAAACCGGACATGACTGAACTGACCACCGTGACGGTATTTTCTGAGTTTTGGCTGTATTCTTGCTTTTCAAACCGCCCGGAAACATTGGCCATGGACTAACCTCAACATCTGATTAAAAGCTTACTCTGGGAGGTGACTGCTGATCGATAGAATCTATCTCTAGTCCAAAAGTTCCAGATATTGGCCGTCCCCCCTCTCGCCGGCTATTGTAACATATTGTTAAGGAACTGGCTATCCTAGACCTGTTGTAAAAATCAAAAATTGTTGTTAGGGTTAGGAGTCGGTAGTCAGTAGCCAGTAGTCAGGAGAGTTAAGATAGAAGATAGATTTTGCCTTCGATCCCCCCTTAATTCCCCCTTGATAAGGGGGGTATCTGACAATTTTTAACACCTACCTAATTAATAGTCAATTAAATGCTCTATTTCCCGATTTTATGCCATTTAATCCCTATTTTTGCCGTTTTTGAACCCTGAAAAGTTGATTATGCCAGAGGTTAAATAATTTTTCAGGTATTCGGTTCGGTTATAGATTATCTTTATGGCCAATAATTAAGAGAGGTGAAAACTTGAAGATGACAGAACTAAGGTTATTCTCCTCGTTTTTATCCCTTTGCTTTTGGCTAGTCTGGCAGTTTTTTTGTCAATAAATTCTGAGCTATTTTTTATGGAAATCATCTCCCTTCCCCCATCATCCACCCAGGAATATCTCTGTATAAGAGACTTAAATCTCTACAATTCTCCCAGTTGTCAAGAGTTAGCTACCCAAGCACAACAGGGAAGACAATTAAAATTTATTTCCCTAGAAATTACTGAAAAAGGCCTACAAATTCAGCTAAGGGAAGATAATTATTTAGCTTGGTTATCCCGAGAAGATTTAGATGCGATTGCAGCGGCCGCCACAACTTATCAAAAAATTCCTCTAACTCGTTCAGAAATAGAAAAACATATTCCTGAGATTATCACTTTTACTCAGGAAGCAATGAACCGTACCAATCATTATCTTTGGGGTGGAACCCTTGCACCTAATTACGATTGTTCAGGATTAATCCAGGCTGCTTTTGCCACTTTTGGCATTTGGTTGCCGAGGGATTCCTATCAACAGGAGGCTTTTTGTCAAAAAATAAACCGAGAGGAATTACTCCCAGGAGATTTAATTTTCTTTGGTGATAAAAGAGTTAATCATGTGGCTTTATATCTAGGTAATAATCAATATATCCACAGTTCAGGAAAAGAAACAGGTAATAATGGTATCGCTATCAATCTACTCACCGATGATAGGGATAGCGTCAGTCGTTATTATTATCAAAAATTATGGGGTTTTGGTCGAGTTATGCACAATTAATCAGTTATCAGTGGGAATTATGAATTATGAATTATGAATTATGAAGTGGGAAGAATAGATAAAAATAATCTCCTGACTCCTGTCTCCTGTCTCCTCACTCTACCCCATAGATAATCATGTTAGAAAACATCTCCCTAAGCGGTCTATCAATTCGTCGTCATATAGGAGTATTGATGTTAACTATAGCAGTTATCATCATCGGTCTTTTTTTTCTAAATCGTTTACAAGTAGATTTGCTTCCTTCTATCACTTATCCTCGCATTAGTTTAAGGATGAATGTACCTGGGGTTTCCCCAGAAGTTATTCTCGAAGAAGTAACTAAACCCCTAGAAGAAGGAATGAGTGCCACCGAGGGAGTAGTGCAAGTTTATTCAGAAACTCGCGAGGGAAGGATGCGAGTAGATTTATTTTTTCAACCGGGGGGAGATTTAAATGTTGCTTTAAATGAAGCTACCGAAAGTTTTAATCGTGTCCGACAAAATTTACCCGATATTATTGAAGAACCGCGCTTAAACAAATTTGAACCCTCTCGTTTACCCGTCTATGAATTTGCTCTCGTTTCTGATACCCTACCCCTAAAAGATTTAAGATTATTTGCTGATGAAGAATTAGGGAGAGAATTAGGGTTTGTGGAAGGAGTGGCAGTGGTGGACGTGATTGGGGGAGTTAGAGAAGAAATTCAAGTTAATATTGACCTGCAGCGATTACAATCTTTAGGAGTGGGATTAAATCAGGTTTTAGACACCCTAAAAAGACGTAATCAGGACATCTCTGGGGGCCGACTAGAGGGAGAAACCGGGGAACCTTTAACCCGCGCGGTGGGGAAATTTAACAACGTAGCGGATATCCAAGATTTAGCACTGACCGATAGTAATAATCCCGAAGAAAAAATCTATCTGCGGGATGTGGCCAGAGTTATCGATGGGACAGAAGAACAAAGAATTTTTGTCACCCTAAATGGAAAAAATGCCGTCAGGGTTAGCGTCCAAAAACAACCGAATGCGAATACGATTGCTGTGGTAGAAGGGGTCAAAAAACGCATTGCAGAATTAAAAAAATCCGGGTTAATGACCGGGGGGATGCAAGTCGTCACCACTAGCGATGAGTCTGTATTTATCCAAAACGCGGTTAATAACGTGGTTTCTTCGGGACTAGCGGGGACAATTTTAGCAGGATTGACTGTATTCGTCTTTCTCGGTTCTCTGCGACAGACTTTTATCATTACCCTAGCGATTCCTCTTTCTACCCTCGTCGCAATCATCTGTATGAAGTTATTTGGGTTATCGATAAATGTGTTTAGTTTGGGAGGATTGGCCCTAGGGGTGGGTATCGTGGTGGATAATTCCATTGTCATGCTGGAAAATATTGCCCTCAAAGTTAATCAAAACCAAAATAAGCGAGATTTTTTAGAAATTGCCCGGAATAGCAGCCAAGAGGTAGAATCTGCTTTAGTGGCCTCCACTGCGACTAATCTCGTCTCTATACTGCCATTTTTATTACTGGGTGGTTTTATTTCCCTGCTGTTTAACGAGATTATCCTCACTATCAGTTTTGCTGTGGCTGCTTCTCTACTGTGTGCGTTAACCGTTGTTCCCATGTTAGCCAGTCGTTTGTTAAATATGCGGGTTTCTAGTGGTATCCAGCGATTTTGGCTCTTAAAAGTCTTTAGTCAACGTCTAGAAGGTTTAACTATTCTCTACGGTCGTTTTTTAGCTAAAATCATCCGCTACAGAATACTTGTTATCCTACTGGCCTTTTTAATTTTAGGGGGAAGTAGTTTCTATCTCTGGCAATATATCCCCCAGGAAGTCTTTAGTCGTATTCAAACCGGACAGGTGAACCTTTTTGCTCAATTTCCCCCGGGTACCAATTTAAATACTAACCGTCAGGTGATGCGGGAAGTAGAAAAGATTTTATTATCACAACCAGAGACTAAGTACGTTTTTACTACCAGTGGCGGTTCTCTTTTTGGCACAACTACCAATGAAAATATTTTGCGTGCTTCTAGTACGATTAATCTCAAACAAGGCACTAATACAGAAGCATATATCGAACGCATGAGCAAAGCACTAGAGCAATTAAACCTCGTTAACGTGCGTTTGCGTCTCACCCCTGGTCAAGTGCGCGGTATTATTCTTAATAACTCTCCCTCCGTCGGTGCTGACGTGGATGTGATGTTACAGGGACTCGATGGGAAAACTCTAGAGCAAGCTGGTGAAGAAGTCCTCAGTATTCTCGATGAAAAAGTCCCTAGTGCGCGTTTTCGTCCTGATGCTGACCCCAGACAACCGGAAATCCAGATTAAACCCGATTGGACCCGCTTAAATAGTTTGGGATTGAGTACCCTGGAAGTGGGACAAACGGTAAGGACCGCTATTCAAGGATCAATCCCCACCCAACTGCAACGGGGAGAAAGATTAATCGATATCCGGGTGCAATTGGACCCCAACTCGCGGCAAAAAATTAGTGACATTTCACAAATACCTATTTTTGTCAATAGGCAAGAAGACTTAAAATTAGCAGATATCGTCAGTATTGAAGCGGGAAAAACCCCAGCAGTCATCCAGAGAATTAATCAGCGTCAAGTTTTTATTATTATCGGCAGTTTAGTCGAGGGTGCGAAATTAAGTGACGCACTCGCGGGGGTACAATCGGTTTTAAATTCCACTCCCTTACCCGATGGTATCAGCATTTTACCCAGTGCTGCCGCCACGTCTAATCAAGAAATTCAGGGTTCCTTGGGTTTATTAGCGGGTTTATCGGTATTTTTAGTCTTTGTGGTCATGGCCGTGCAGTATAACTCGCTTATAGACCCTTTGGTGATTATGTTAACCGTTCCTTTGGCCCTAGCGGGGGGAATTTTTGGACTATATTTGACCAAAACCCCGATTAATGCCATTGTCATCGTCGGGGTGGTGTTATTGGTGGGGATTGTGGTTAATAACGGGATTATTATGGTGGAATTAGCCAATCAATTGCGGCAAGAATTCGGTTTTACTCGACTACAAGCTATTTTAAAGGCCGCTCCCCAACGTTTACGACCGATTTTAATGACTACCGTGACCACGGTTTTAGGTTTATTTCCCCTCGCTTTAGGATTGGGAGAGGGGGGAGAATTCCTGCAACCTTTAGGAATTGTCGTTTTTTCGGGTTTGTCTTTAGCAACTCTGTTAACTCTGTTTATTATTCCCTGTTTTTACGTTTTATTCTCCAGAAAGTAATCTTCTTGGCAATTATGAATTATGAATTATGAATTATGAAGTGGGGGGAAGGGGAGAGGGGAGTTTTCTCAGTGAACTGATAACTGATAACTGATAACTGATAACTGACTCCTAACCCAATGTTGGTCAAAGATAAGCAAAAATTATTGATTGACTCCAAAAACTTGAGAATATTTAAATTAATATTCCGCAATATTTATAAATTCTTAAGAATTAATTGAGAAAGATTTTTATTTAACAACGATGTTCCAATGGTTACAGCGATTTGATAGAATTTCACAGTGGGTTATTCCGTGCTTTTTTGGGCAGCAATGGCTGAAACCCTTGCCACATCTAGTAGGTAATCCTAATTAAGACGGGTAAATGAGTCAATTTCACCCATAACGATGATCTTTTTTTTGTGTAGTTTTATTGCAAAAAAAAAGCTTTTTTGACAAAAAGCACAAAGTATGAATTATGAATTATGAATTATGAATTATGAATTATGAATTATGAATTATGAATTATGAATTATGAATTATGAATTATGAATTATGAATTATGAAGTGGGGAAGTGGGGAAGTGGGGGGATGGGAAGAATAAATAAAAATAATCTACTGACTCCTGTCTCCTGTCTCCTGAATACTGACTTCTAACCCGACAAAAAACCTATTCAGCAGACCCTAAGTTAAATAAGCGATAGTTACCCCCGAACCGCCCTCATTTTGGGGTGCTAATTGAAAGCGTTTTACCTGGGGATGACGGGATAGGAAATCGTGAACACCTTGACGCAATTTCCCCGTACCTTTACCGTGGATAATCCATAATATACCCGATGAGGTAGCCCTGACGATCGCCTGTTCGATATCCGTTTCTGACTCTGCCACCCTGGAACCGCGAATATCGACGGTATTATTAGCAGTACGAATTAAAGGAGTCTCCTGGGGTTTTGCGGGAGTTTGGGGCAAATTTTTGGCAGGTTTTGGCGCAGTTTCCACTTTTTGACCATCCAAAGACTCAATCTGGTCTAAGGGTAGGGTCATCTTCATCATCCCGAAACGCAGGGAAATCTCCTCTGATTCCGGTGAAATTGCTAAAACTTCGGCAGTTTGTCCCAAATTGGGCAAGCGTACCCTTTCCCCCACTTGCGGACGATAATTAACCTTAGTTTTTTCCGTTTTTGGTAATAACCTTTCTGCGATCGCAGTTAATTCCTCTGTGGCTTTTTGGGCATCCCTACCGGTTTTTGTTCCCGCTTGCAACCGGCGAATAACGTCATTAACCTCTGCTTTTGCCGATAATAAAGCCTTTTGTATCTCCTGCTCCTGATAACGCTTTAATTCTCGCTCTCTCTCCTGTAGAGAATTAGCCCGTGTAGAAACCTCTGTATAAAATTTCTCTGTTTGTTGGAGTAATTGACTAGCCTCCTTAGCTTTTGACTCCTGTTCCCGTCTTTGCGCTTCCAAACCAGCAATTACTTGATTTATCTCCTCCGATAACCCCCCCAGATGATTTCTCGCTTCGGCCACAATTTCGGGATTTAATCCCAAACGCTGGGCAATAGTTAAAGCATTAGAACGCCCCGGAATGCCCCATAATAGTCGATAAGTGGGGGAAAGGGTGCGATCATCAAACTCTACCGAGGCATTTTCAAAGCGAGAATCTCGATACTTTAACGCTTTTAATTCCCCGTAGTGGGTGGTAGCCACCGTCAGTAAACTATGATCAGCGAGGTATTGTAAAATAGCGATCGCTAAAGGACTTCCCTCGGCCGGATCCGTACCTGCTCCCACCTCATCGAGTAAAACCAAGGAACGAGAATTTAAAGCCGCTAAAATGCGGACAATCCGGCGAATGTGACCCGAAAAAGTCGATAAACTCTGTTGCAAAGACTGTTCATCCCCGATATCGGCTAAAACCTGATCGAACCAGGGGATCTCTACCGGTTCCCGCGCTGGAATAAACAAGCCCGCTTTCGCCATTAAAGCCGCTAATCCGAGGGTTTTTAAAGTAACGGTTTTTCCGCCGGTATTTGGTCCGGTGATGGCAACAACGCGAATTTCTGGGGTAATCTGCACATTTATTGGTATGACCTCCCCCCCCTGTTCATGGTGTTTTTGCCACCAGAGCAAAGGATGACGCAAATTCCGCAAAGTAATCGTTTCCGAACCATCGATAAAGTGGGGGGGATTACCCTCTAACCATAAACTGTAACGGGCCCTAGCGGTGGCCAGATCGAGCCTAGTAGCGATCGCTAGTAAATATTCTAAGTCTTCAAAAGCTTCGGCGATCAGATTACTTAACTGTCGCAGGATTTTTTCTTCTTCGATTTGTTCCTGACGACGATATTGGCGCAGTTGATTGCCTTGGTCAACGATAGAGTGAGGTTCAATGTAAAAAGTCGCCCCTGTGCTGGAAGTATCGTGAATTATCCCCGGTATTTGCTCTTTTTGTGCTGCTTTGACGGGAATCACCCAGCGTTCGCTTCTTTGGGTAATCACCGCTTCTTGGATAGCACCACCCTGCTTTTGCATGATATCCTGTAATTTTCGGTAAATTCGCTCTCTAATCACCTTCATTTGTCCCCGAATTTCGCGTAATTGGGGACTAGCGCGATCGGATATGCGGCCATCTTCATCGATACAACGGTGTATTTCCTGTTCTATCTCTGGATAGGTGCGAATTTCCGCTACTAACTCTTTTAAAACTGGTATATCTTCCTGTTCGTCAATTAAACGCCGTAAACGTCGCACTCCGGCTAAAGTTGTGGCAATATTTAAAAGTTCCTGTCCCGATAATAAACCCCCCAGATGCGCCCTTTCTAGGGCATCACCGATGTCGCTAATCCCATCAAAGGAAAGACGGCTATCTAATTTTTGTTCTAAGCTATAAACTTCTTTGGTTTGGCAGAGTAGGTTTAAACTTTCCTCTTTGCTTTCTGGTAACGGCAATTGACGAATCGCGATCGCACCTAGTTTAGTCGCTGCAAAAGTAGCTAGGTGTTGACATAGCCGCGGCCATTCCAATAATTCTAGGGTTTCGTCTTGAATCAATTTTGTAGTTTTTTATAATACGCTTTGTATTTCTAGTCTAACCGGATTTGGTCTGATTTTTACAGGAGGCAGGGGGTGGGAGAATTATGAATTATGAATTATGAATTGGGGTGTGGGG
>NZ_JADEXY010000122.1 GCF_015206885.1 Microcystis aeruginosa LEGE 91341
CCCCACACCCCACACCCCACACCCTGTCCCCACGAAAAACTTTTTCAGCAAACCCTACTTATACTGCGATCGAGCCACAGCTTTTAATTTGGGATATAATTCCGAAGGGTCTAACAAAGGGATAAACTCATCGATTACTGGCTTAAAATTTGCCGAAAAATTCTCCCTAGTTCCATGACCGTTAGGCGATTTAGGCAATGATTCTAACTCAGGGAATTTGGGCGTTTCTGGGGATAACTGCGAGAATAACTTCTCCACATCACTCATCCCTTTGCGAGGATCATCAAAAAGAGAAGTTTCTAAGTTGAATAAAGAATCTTTACCTATGGCTTCCGCTTGTGGCTCTGGATAAGGCCGCTCGAGGGTGGTAGAAAGTATATTGACCTGTTCCTTTTGAGGGATAAATACCGTTTTTTTGCCATTTAACTGGGAATCTGGCAGGTTTTTACAAACCAAGCGCTCGAATTCCCCCGTAAAATGAAAGGTAGGATGGCCGCGACGGTGCCAAATTTTGAGAATTTCCTCCACCGAAATGACTTTGTAACGTCCCTGATAGAGTGCCTCTAAAATCGCCATGCGAATCCAATTTAGCGAATAGGTGGGCAACCAGCGCTCGATTAATTCCTGCGCTTTGTATCCTCTCATTTCAAATCGATATTGGTTGAGTATAGTCGCTATCTGCATCAGGTTGATCTCTGGGCTAATCTCTGCCATGGAATTTACAAAAATAGTGAGCGCAATCGTTATGGCTACTAGGCACTCCGCATCTTAAGATTTTATTCGGGGTTTTTCCTAGCGGTTTTTCCCTATTCTCCCCACACTTACCCTTTCTAGTATCTTCACTCAAGGTCAGTTGACTCCCTAAAATCTGGTTCGCTTTTGGCGGCAATTTATCTCCCGCTAACTCCTGTACGGTTTAACGGGACTCCTCTGGCGACCTTAAGATAGTTTTTGTCTTTTCCCTGATTAGGCGATAAAGTTCACACTTCTTTGTTACCATAACCTGAGTAATTTGTCAAGAAAAAGGCAAAATTTCCTCAATAAACCCAGATAAGGTAGAACTATAGCACTACCCTGACAGCCTAGAACCTTACCGTTGACTGACCCCAAATCCGTTTTTAATAGTGTGATTAACTCTCAAGTTATGAATTGTTTCTCCCTGCTCCCCACTCCGCAGCTCTGGTACTCCCTTCTCCCCACACCCCACACCCCTATACCTTTTAAACAGGATTTAGTACGACCACCCGATCGAGTTTTTCTGAGTCCCCAGAAATTTTTTGTTAAAATTTGCAACATAACTTAACAATGTGTTACACTTCTTAACATAAGCACACAAAAGGAGCCTCCCCATGACTGCCCGCGGCTACACCACCGAAGAACAAGGAAGACTGAATAATTTTGCTGTTGAACCGAAAATGTACGTTGATAGTTCCAGCAGTCTCGGTTTTACCAAAAAAGCTGAAAAATTGAATGGCAGACTAGCTATGATTGGCTTTGTCTCTCTTTTAGTCATTGAATTGTTAACTGGTAAAGGAATCATTGCTTGGATTACCAGTCTCTAAGAATTAACAATCCCGTCGCGCTGTTCGGGGAGTTCAGTCCCCGTCCTAGCGGGTTGGTTTAGACCGTGTAAATGCCCTCAAAAACAGCTTTAGCAGGACCTGTCATGTAAACCCGGTTATCGGTTTGGGACCAGTGAATCTGAAGACAACCACCGGGCAGTCCCACGGTACAACGGCGATCGCATTTGCCCGTCAACAGGGCCGCCACCACCACAGCACAAGCACCAGTACCACAAGCGAGAGTAATTCCCGCTCCCCTTTCCCAGACACGCATCTTCATAAAATCCGGCGCGATTACCTCCACAAACTCCACATTAGTCCGTTGGGGAAAAACCGGATGATGCTCAAATTTTGGCCCGATAGTTTCTAGGGGAATAGAGGCCAGATTATCCACAAAAGTGACACAGTGGGGATTACCCATACTAACGCAAGTAACTAACCAATCTTTACCCTCCACCTCTAGGGGAACCGCGAGGACTTTTTCTGACCCCTTGACTAAAGTGGTGGGGATTTCACTGCCGAGGAGTTGCGGCGGTCCCATATCAACCGTTACCTGTTCATTAGCCTCTAAACGAGGAATAATCGTTCCTGCTAGAGTATGAATGCGATAGGTGCGGCCAATGGCGTTGTTAGCCTCCAAACGGGCGATAAATTGGGCTAGACAGCGAATACCGTTACCACACATTTCCGGTTCCGAACCATCAGAGTTAAAAATTCTCATGGTGTAGTCGGTTTCCGCTTGGCCGGGAAGCGCAAAAATCACGCCATCGGCACCGATACCAAAATGTCGATCGCACATAGCCACGGCTATTTCTGGTGTGATCAGGGGTTCGGGACTGTGACGGTTATCTATCAAAATAAAATCATTGCCCAGGCCTTGATATTTGGTGAAGGGGATTTTCATGGTCAATAAAAGCTACTCAACAGGAATAATAGAGGATGAACACCTCATCGATAAACTTATTATGTCTCAATTCGATCCTGGTCTGCCGAGTGTTAAACAAGTACAGAGCTATATTCAAGAGAAACGGGAAGTAGAAATTAAGTTAAGCACCGATGATCTGCTCGTTGGTCGCATCCTTTGGCAAGATGTTAACTGTATATACCTGGTTGATCACTACGATAAACCCACTTTAATTTGGCAACAGTCTCTAGTTTACTTAAAACCTAAAGCCTAGGAGGAAATCAGACCCATCGAAAATTCATTATCTACATCTAGACTTTTATCCCAATATTCTTGTCTTAGTTTTTGCACTCTTTCTGTTGCTTTTGCGGATGGGTGCAGAGTTTTTTTTCGCTTTATTCTCATTAGATATTGATAATAAGTAAGTAGTTATAATTAAATTGAAGATAGATTTTGCCTCTGATCCCCCCTGCCCCCCTTGATAAGGGGGGTGCCGATCCCCCCTTAATCCCCCCTTGATAAGGGGGGAACTGACAACTTTTAACACCTACCTACCTATTATATTCTACTTCATGTTTATTTTAAGATTCTATACTAGAAAATAGCCATCAATAGACGATTATTATAGCTATTCAAGCTTATTTTCTCCTTCATTTAGCCCAGGTATCGAGTTTTCTGCCGTCAAAATATTGGGAATATCAGTTAAACTGGCAGTTTGATAAACCTGTTCATTTCTAGCAAATAAATTTATCATATCTTGAGAATAATTAGAAGCGATCGATAATAAAGCTCCAGCAAAAATATAGAGAGGTAAAGGCAAAATAAACCCCTTGGCCCATTGATACAATTCCACCAACAAAAATAACAAAACACAACCCACAACCCAGACTTTCATCGCACTTTTTCCCCCTATTTTTTACGAGAAAAGGTGAGCAAAAAGCCCACCTTTTATTTAACTAATTCCAGTGAGAAGTTATTCAATCACGGGAGCGATTAACTCGCGTCTTTCCCCCGAAATAACTTTCACCTTACCTTCCTCATCGATATCGACCATGGCCGTATCGCCATCAGAAACCCGTCCGGAGAGAATTTCCTCAGCCAGAACATCTTCCAACAGACGCATAATCGCACGACGTAAGGGACGAGCGCCGTAGGCCGGATTATAACCCTCCTCGATCAAGCGTTCTTTAAACTTATCAGTAACAGACAAAGTAATATTTTGTTCTGTCAGACGTTTAAACACATCCTTGAGCAGGATTTCGGCGATTTCCTTGACCTCTTCCTTATTCAGTTGACGGAAGACAATAATCTCATCGAGACGGTTGAGGAATTCCGGACGGAAATATTGTTTTAATTCCTCATTAACCAGCGATCGAATGCGATTATATTGAGCTTCAGCTTGATTATCAGCAAACTCGAAACCTAAACCACCGCCACCCTTCTCGATGACTTTAGAACCGATGTTCGAGGTCATGATCAACAGGGTATTTTTAAAGTCCACCGTGCGACCTTTGGCATCGGTCAAACGTCCATCTTCAAGGATTTGCAGAAGCATATTGAAGACATCGGGGTGAGCTTTTTCGATCTCGTCGAATAGCACCACCGTATAAGGACGACGACGCACCGCTTCCGTTAATTGTCCCCCTTCGTTGTAACCAACATAACCCGGAGGCGAACCGATTAACTTAGAAACCGTGTGCCGTTCCATGTATTCCGACATATCGAGACGGATCATCGCATCTTCCGAACCAAAGAAATAAGCAGCCAGAGCCTTAGTTAACTCGGTTTTACCTACCCCCGTCGGACCGGAGAAGATAAAGGAAGCAATGGGACGGTTAGGATTTTTCAGACCGACGCGAGCGCGACGAATGGCACGAGACACCGCTTTAACTGCGTCCTCTTGACCGATGAGACGCTGATGCAGGGTATCTTCCATGTGCAGCAGTTTCTCGGATTCGGTTTCGGTCAGTTTATTAACGGGAACCCCAGTCCAAGAAGCAACGATGTGAGCGATTTCCTCCGCATCCACAAAGGGTTCGTCGTTGCCATCTTCGCCTTTTTTGGTGGAAGCGAGATTCCGGATCTGGGTTTTGATTTCCATTTCCCGATCGCGCAATTCTCCGGCTTTCTCGAAGTCTTGACCGCGCACCGCATCATCTTTTTGTTTGAGAATTTGCCGCAGTTCTTTGTCTAATTCCTTGGCTGCTGGTGGCAATTGGGAATTAATCAAGCGCACTCTCGAACCAGCTTCATCGATTAAATCGATCGCCTTGTCCGGTAAGAAGCGATCGCTAATATAGCGATCGGACAATTTCGCCGCCGCTTCTAGGGCCTCATCTAAGATTTTTAGTTTATGGTGCTGTTCGTAGCGTTCCCGGAGACCATAGAGAATTTCGATCGTTTCTTCTACGGAGGGTTCACCGACCATAACCGGTTGAAAACGTCTTTCTAGAGCCGCATCCCGTTCGATATGTTTGCGATACTCATCCAAGGTCGTCGCCCCGATACATTGCAGTTCTCCCCGGGCCAAAGCTGGTTTGAGAATATTGGCCGCATCGATCGCCCCTTCGGCTGCCCCAGCACCGATGAGAGTATGAACTTCATCGATCACAAGGATGACGTTACCCGCTTGGCGAATTTCGTCCATGATTTTTTTGAGGCGTTCCTCAAATTCGCCGCGATATTTGGTTCCTGCCACTAACAAGCCGATATCGAGGGTGACAACCCGTTTTTCTTCGAGAATGTCGGGAATATCCTTGTTAGCGATGCGTTGGGCCAATCCTTCTGCGATCGCTGTTTTACCTACCCCCGGTTCTCCGATTAGGACTGGGTTATTTTTGGTACGACGACCGAGAATTTGGATGACGCGCTCGATTTCCTTTTGTCGGCCGACTACGGGATCGAGTTTACCCTCGCTGGCCATTTGGGTGAGATTGGAACCAAATTCATCAAGAGTGGGGGTTTTAGTGCGACCTTGGGAAGATGAACCGGCGGCCACTTCGGCGGTTTCCCCTAACATTCTGATCACTTGGGTGCGAACTTTCGAGAGATCCACGCCGAGATTTTCCAGAACCCTAGCGGCCACACCTTCCCCTTCGCGAATTAGTCCTAAAAGGAGGTGTTCTGTGCCAATATAGTTATGGCCCAGTTGACGGGCTTCTTCGAGGGAGAGTTCTAAAACTCGTTTGGCTCTGGGGGTGAAGGGAATTTCCACGGCTACGAATCCGGAACCGCGACCGATGATTTTCTCCACCTCCACGCGCGCATCTTTGAGATTGACACCCATGGACTTGAGGACTTTGGCGGCAACTCCCGTTCCCTCTCCAATTAGTCCTAGTAAAATCTGCTCTGTTCCCACGAAGTTATGGCCAAGGCGGCGGGCTTCTTCTTGGGCGAGCATGATTACTTTAATGGCTTTTTCCGTAAATCTTTCAAACATAGCCTATCCATCACCTACACAAGCGACCCTAGATATGCTGATTTTAGCACGCCTTTTTAGTTTAGCCCTCTTTCAGTGATCAGTTATTGGGGAGCCGCCTGGAAACCTGCCGATAAGTGGTTCACCCTTGCATAATCCCCTAGGGTCGTGGTCATCCCCATCTCTCGATCGCTTGACTATCGATCGCCCATTTTCAGACCAAAACTGGAAGTATAAGCAGATTAAATATTACTACCTATTGACAAATTAGTATATATGTTGTAATACCGGGGTGATATACAGAAAGTTGACCCCTATCGTTGCTCTGGAGACTGTTATGCAGAAAGTTGACCTATAATATGTAGTTAGGCATACCTTCCACCTTCCTACCTTCCTTTCACTTTCAATCTAGATATGAGATGTCAGATTTAACAAGCATTGAAAAGATTAAACTAGAGAAATTGCTCGAAATGGGCCGTGGTTATGTGCTTGATTTTTCAAACATAACCTTCCGAGAATTCGTCTTAGAAAATTTAAATATCGATATATATGATGAAAAATATAATTATAGCAGTCGCTCAAAAGCAAATCGATTAAGAGGTTTTTGGAAAGAAGAATCTAATTCTACAGTAGGAAAACTGATAGAAACACTTTTGGAATACTGGAAAACAAAAAAGTCAATAACTCGGAAAGCTATCACCACTGAGGAGGAAAATTTATTTAACGAATGTCAAAAAGTTGTAGAAAGATTGCAAGGATGTAATACAAAGAATCGTAATCAGGATTCTCTGAGGAAGGAGGAATTTTCTTCACTTCGATCCAGTCTTCTGCTGGAATTTGATAACTTTGCAGAGTTAATAAATTCGGAAGATAAGAAACAGCGAGGATTTTCACTTGAAGACTTGCTAAAACGTATTTTTTCTCTTTATGAGATTCCAACTCAAAAAAGCTTTAGGAGAAATGAGGGTGGAGAACAAATAGACGGCGCATTTAAGCTTGAAGGCTGGTACTATCTAGTTGAATGTAAATGGACTCAAAAGTTAACGGATATACGGCAACTTGATAGCCTTTATGGCAAAATCAGCCGCTCTGGTAAACAGACATTGGGATTATTTTTATCGATCAATGGTTGGTCAAAAAATGTATGCCCCTTACTAAAGCAGAATAATGACAAATCTATCATTCTGATGGATGGTTATGACTTACGATCTGTTCTTGTCGAGCATAATAATTTGGATCTGAAGAATTTACTTATGAAAAAGTTGGAATGCTTAAATTTGGAAGGAGAGCCATTTTACAGCGCAGCTCAACTATTACAAAATACTATGAACAATCAAATTGTGTAGTGCGATCGCAGTCTTGTAGGGTGCGTTCCCTAAAACAACTTCTACCGCTTCAGCGATCGATTTTGGGGAACGCACCATGCACATTGATTGAAACTGTGAGTCTAAGTGCGATGCCGCTCTTGTAGTTCCAGTTGGTGAATGTTAGCGAAGATTGCCAATGTTTAGGTTAAAATAGAGGGGCAAAAGTGGCAACGGGGTCAGGACAATGACAGTTAATCAACTCCGCTACAGCAAAGAAGAATTCGCCCGACGTGGTAAAGAGATTTATCAATCTCAGGTGCGCCCCCAAGTCGAGGAGGGCAATCATGGGAAGATTGTAGCCATAGATATCGAAACAGGTGCTTTTGAGCTTGCCAATGACACAATAACTGCTTCTAATCGATTGCTTGAACGAAACCCTGATGCTCAAATCTGGCGTGTACGAATTGGACATAAAGGCGTTCACCGCTTTGGCGTAGGTCGTCTGCTTTAACTTTATGATGAACGGAATTGTTGATCAAAACTGCGAGGCGAGGCTTAGATTAGTCGTAAGCAATGAGAGTAAACAGAGGCAAGTAATTGATGCTGTTATTGATACAGGGTTCACAGGCTTTTTGACCTTACCTCTGACAGTAATTAACAGCCTCAACTTACGGTTGTATAGCCGTGAAGAGGGAACATTAGGGGATGGAAGTACCTGTATCTTTGACGTTTACAGTGGTCTTATTATTTGGGACGGTGAATATCGATATGTTGATGTTAACGCAGCCGAAACAGAGCCTTTGGTCGGTATGAGTTTACTCTACGGCTATCGGATGCAACTTGATGCGATCGAGGGTGGAATAGTCGTAATTCAGTCATTGAACAGTTTAAGCTAATCGGGTGAGGAACGGTCTAACAACGTTAGTGCGATGCCAAAGGCACTGCTTAGGAGAGCGCACCGCCTCGTGGGTTGGGTTGAGGGAAACAATACTGGGGCGAAAATAGCTCAATTCGCTTGAAAAAGCGCAACCCAACCACCCCAATGGTTACTCTTGGTTGGGTTTCCTTGGGTCAACCCAACCTAAAATAATTGCTAAACTACTGCTATCATCCAAAGTTAGTGACGGCGGGTGAGTTCAACCGTTAGACATTCAATCTACTTACAGATCAGAGGCAGGCATTGACAATTAATGTAGGATTAGTTAGTATGATGCTCTAATCCTACTGGGCTGTCGTGGGCAGTTTAGGGCAATGAGTAAGAAAGTTAGCATAACCTTAGACGACGAAGTTTTGGACTTTGTAGATCGACTAGCAAGCAATCGTAGTCGCTTTATCAATGATGTTCTCTGGCAAGAGAAGAAAAGGGTTTTTATGAAAGAGCTAGAAGATGCTTATAAAGATCAGGCCAATGATCCAGAGATGCAAGAAGAAATTTCTGTCTGGGATATTGCAGTGGGCGATGGTCTAAATGCCTAATGGAAGACTAACCTACAAGCGAGGAGAGATCTGGTGGGTCGATCTGAAACCCGTTGTTGGTTATGAAACCGATAAAGAACGCCCTTGCCTGATTTTACAAAACGATATTGGCAATCAAAATGGAACAACGACAATAGTTGCTCCATTGTTGCCTGGGAAAAAGACTTATCCTTTTGTTGTCAATATTACCCCGACAGTGCAGAATGGACTAGACGGAGATCGACACATCAACTTAAGTCAAATGAGGGCTGTAGATTCTCAAAGAATTAAGAATAAACAGGGTGTTTTAGAAGACGTTTATTGGGAAGAAATCGAGAAAGCAGTCTGTATTCAACTCGGTTTCAGTTTAGCTTTTAAGTCTTCATAGTGCGATGCCAAAGGCACTGCTTAGCAGTACGCCGCTCTTGTGGGCTAAGTTGGGGAATGTTAGCGAAGATTGCCAATGTTTAGGTTAAAATAGAGGGGCAAAAGTGGCAACGGGGTCAGGACAATGACAGTTAATCAACTCCGCTACAGCAAAGAAGAATTCGCCCGACGTGGTAATGAGATTTATCAATCTCAGGTGCGCTCCCAAGTCGAGGAAGGCAATCATGGGAAGATTGTAGCCATAGATATCGAAACAGGGGCTTTTGAAGTAGCAAAAGACAGCCTCACAGCTTCCGATCAACTTTTAGCCCGATTGACCGATGCTCAAATTTGGTTCGTAAGAATCGGACATCGAGCAGTTCATCGAGTCGGTTTGATTGGGGCAAATTTGTTTCAATGATTAATCGACTCTACGCTTGTTTTTGCACAATCTTCTCACTCAATTCTAGGAAGGTGAGACAATACTGGATTAATTACTAATAACTTAATATCTTATAGAGTTTTTCAAAAAGCTTGAGTTGGGTCAACGATCAGGAAACCTAACTATTTTCTAACCAAACGATTAGGAAACAGTTATGTTATGATTTTCAGAGTAAGCCTGAGATGATAAGACACCATGAAAAATCGCATCTTTACTGTTATTTTGTACAAAGAAGATAATATGTACATTGCTGAATGTCCAGAAGTTGGTACAGTAGATCAAGGAGAAACAATTGAGCAGGCGATTGCTGGATTGAAAGAAGCCACACGGCTTTACCTAGAGGAATTTACCTTACCAGAAACATCCCCTAGATTTGTGACCAGTATTGAGGTTAGTTATGCCTAAGCTGCCACGAATCTCTAGTCGGGAGGCAGTTAGATCTCTTGAACGCTTAGGCTTCGAGGAAGTTCGTCAAACAGGTAGCCATGTTGTGATGAAGAAAGAAACCGAAGAGGGCAAAATTGGTTGTGTTGTCCCTGTACATCAGGAATTGAAGGTTGGTACATTAAGTGGAATTCTGAAACAAGCCCAAGTCACAGTTGAAGAGTTCATTGAACATCTGTAAAGTCTGACAAATCACTGCACTCGAAGTGATACCAAAAAAAAAGTATTTAGTCCCCCCAGAGAACCCCCTTAGTCCACACAGCACACTTTTCTTTTTTTGTCAAATTTTATGTTAAGAAAGATGTAACTAATGGATAGGGGGACTGTCAAAGATTAACCGTCTTCGTATTCGGGGATTCTCTCTTTTTTCTTCTCGGTGATATTGATGCGGGGGGGATTATAATCCGGTTCCACGTCATCATCCCACATATCATCCTCGGCCTTATCTTCGTAATCGTCGTACTGAGGACGAGAAAAGCTTTCGGTGCGTTCTAAGCGAGCTTCTCCCCAGTTATCTTCTTCTTCCTCGTATTCTTGCTCATAATAACGAGCTTCGGCCCGTTTTTGCGGTGGGGGATTGGCCCGCAGCGGTTCTTTTTCCCATTCGTCTTCACTCCAGCGTTCTTCAACGGGTTTAGCGGCCTCCACGGGAGTGCGGAGGGGAATACCCGTACCTAACTGATTTTCTGGACGAGCAGCGGGGGTATAATAAGCTTCTTCCTCTTCCCTTTCCCAGGGGGGACGACCAATACCCAAACGTTCCAAAACCCCCACACTAACTTGGGTGAGACGTTCTTCGGCTCCTTCAAAGACGATTAAGCGATTCGGACCACTGCTAACCACTTCTTCAATAGCAATTTCGTAGGTGCTGATCAATTGTTCGGGGATAAGAGGCAATCCTAGGGAAGCGATGACAATGGAATGTAATTGACCACTAAGGGGATCAAATTGATAATCGCGGACTTTGCCTAAAGGTTCGCCAGTTTCTGTGATCACGTCACTACCGATTAAGGGAGTATAAGCATCGATATCGACGGATTCCAAGACGTTATCATCTTCAACGAGAACCACGTCTCCTGTCTGACTGATGCTCGATAAATACATATATTGAGGCATTCCCGACAAGGATAGGATATTATCGCGGAGTCCCAGGGCAACTACTTCTCGTTGATCGATATCTACAAGGATATCTTTAACAACGCCGAGTTTTTTGCCTGTATTGCGAGTGATAACCTGTGTATTTAAAAATTCTGAACGTAAGCGACTATTCTCTGTGATCATTTTTTCCTATGGGTAGGCGTTAGGGCGTGGGAATACGAATTATTGTAGGCTTAATATATAGGGCGAAATTGAGGGTTAATTTACCGATATTAGCTTAGATCTTAAAGTTCCCTGAGATTAACACTTTTTTTACCCTTGTTTGGGCGATAGTTTTGGGTGATAGATAAGGTTAAACCTATTTTAGCTAATTCTTTACATTTTTTTAGTAACAACAAAGCAGGAGCTAGAGAGAAACTCCCTAGGCTCCTGCTGTCTAGATTCTGATTACATAGTTAAAGACTGCACCTCAGTTTCGATCAGTTTAGCTAAGTCTTGCAGGAAGGAGGCCGCATCGGACCCGTAGATGACTCGGTGGTCACTGGTGAGATTAACCGTCATCTGTTTTTGCACTCCGAATAAACCATCTTTGTGGACGACGATTTGGGGACGGGAAGCACCCACTGCTAGGATTGCACCTTGATTGGGGGGTAAAATAGCCGTAAAGCGATCGACTCCGAACATTCCCAGATTAGAAATGGTAAAAGTACCACTATTATATTCTTCTGGTTGCAGTTGTTTACTGCGGGCGCGATCGACTAAATCTTTCCAACTGCGGGAGAGGGAATAGATATCCATCTGGTTAGCAGAGCGCAAAACCGGCGTAATTAAGCCACCATCGGGCATAGCCACGGCTACAGCCACGTTAATCGCCCCGTGGTATTGGATTCCTGCGTCGCTATAGCTGGCATTAACTATAGGATGTTTAGCGAGGGTGTTGGCTACCGCTTTTGCTAACAGGGCCGTCATGGTGACACCCTTGGATTTTAGCTGTTGATAGAGTTGATCCAGTGGGTCGGTGGTGATAGTGTAGCCCACTTGGAAGGTGGGAACCTGTAGGCTAACCGACATATTCTGGGCGACGGCTTTTTGCAGAGTGGTGAGGGGAACGGTCCGACCGACGACCGGGGTGCTGGCGGGAATCGGGGCTTTAGGAGCCGCCACAGGGACGCTGACGGGTTGCGGGGGAGTAATGACGGGATCGGGGGCAGTGCTGACTTTTCCTGTCGCTTTTTCTACGTCTTCGGCGGTAATTCGTCCGTGGGGACCGCTACCCACTAGGGTTTTCAGATCCACCTTTAATTCTTTAGCCAGTTTTTTGGCCCTGGGAGAGGCGACTAAACGGCCATTATCTTTAACGGCGGCGACGGGGATCGAAACGGGAGGCGGAGCGATTTCTGGGGTCTCTACGGGCTTGCTAGGGGCGGCTGTGGCGGTTTTTCCCTGAGCTTTGGCTAGTTCAATTTCCTCTTCAGTTTCGGCAATATAGGCGATCGCTTCCCCGACGGGTGCTTCCTGGCCAGCTTCGACTAAAATTACAGCGAGATAGCCATCATAAAACGATTCCACGTCCATGTCGGCTTTGTCGGATTCGACCACTAACACCGTTTCCCCTTTGCTGACTTTTTCCCCGGGGGACTTCACCCAAGAAACTATTTTTCCTTCGGTCATGGTGGAACTGAGCGCGGGCATGAAGATATCTCGAATCATGGTGGAGTGCTTCTATCTCTAATGTTTTGAGCCATAGCGCATTTTACCACAGTTGATGGGGTTGGGGGTGTGGGGAAGTGG
>NZ_JADEXY010000123.1 GCF_015206885.1 Microcystis aeruginosa LEGE 91341
CCCCATCACCCCTCTTGCCTCTGAGAAAAAAAATGCTATGATGAAAACAAATCGGGCTTCTACGTTGGTGACTGCCTTTCAAGTTTTTTGATCTATGCTTGATTGTGATAAGGGAGCGAATAACCAATCCGTGTGGTAGTAAACCGAGCTTGTACTCGGAAACAGAAACGCGGAATATAAGTTCCCACCTGGTTAACCCAGGTCATAAACTTAGGTAAAACGGCGTAGCGGTCTTTTCAAGTTTTTCGAGCATATAGTATAGGTCAAACTCTGGGGAGATTCCCTGTACTTCCTTAGTTTTGCCCTCTTGGTTGGTCAAAAAAGCCAGTATCTATATTTTTTTCTAGGGTAAAGACTGCTATTTTCGGTAACGCTTGTCACCGCTAAATTGTGACAATCCGGACTACACTAGGGGAAAATTTATGAATTATTGTTAAGCAATGACTGAAAAACAGCCAAGAGTTGTTATCATCGGCGGCGGATTTGCGGGTTTATACACGGCCAAAGCCCTAAAAAACGCCCCCGTTCATGTTACCCTCATCGATAAGCGAAACTTCCATCTTTTTCAGCCCCTCCTCTATCAAGTCGCTACTGGGGCGCTGTCTCCGGCCGATATCTCCTCACCTTTGCGCTTAATCCTACGGGGTCATGACAATACAGATATTCTCCTCGATCATGCCATAGATATAGATCCGGTCAAGGGAGAAGTGATCTTGGAAGATCACCCACCGATCGCCTACGATCAATTAGTTATTGCCACGGGAGTCAGTCATCACTATTTTGGCAATGATCAATGGCAGCCCTACGCTCCCGGGTTAAAAACCATTGAAGATGCAGTAGAAATGCGTCGTCGTATCTATCTCGCTTTCGAGAAGGCCGAGAAAGAAATTGATGCCGAAAAGCGGCAAGCTTTATTAACTTTTGTGATTGTCGGTGGCGGACCGACGGGGGTAGAATTAGCAGGAGCGATCGCAGAAATTGCCCACGGTGCGCTTAGGTCTGATTTCCACCAGATTAACCCCACAGAAGCGAAAATTTTGCTCTTAGAAGGGATGGATCGGGTATTACCTCCCTATGCACCCGATTTATCCGCTAAAGCTGCCGCTTCTCTCGCAAAATTAGGGGTGACAGTGCAAACTAACAGCATCGTTACCAATATTGTTGAAGGTTGTGTCAGCGTCCGTCAGGGAGAAAAAACCACAGAAATCGCTGCCGAAACAATTTTATGGGCAGCGGGGGTAAAAGCATCGAGAATGGGGCGAATTTTGGCCGAAAGAACTGGGGTAAATCTCGATCGCGTCGGCCGGGTAATCGTCGAACCCGATTTAAGTATCGCTGGTTATGCCAATATTTTTGTGATCGGGGATCTGGCTAATTTTGCCCATCAGGGAGATAAACCCTTACCCGGAATTGCACCCGTAGCCATGCAGGAGGGCGAATATCTGGCGAATTTACTAATTTCTCGCCTAAAAGGGCAAACTATTCAACCTTTTCATTATATCGATCGAGGTAGTCTGGCAGTGATCGGCCAAAATGCGGCCGTGGTTGATTTGGGATTTGTCAAGTTTTCTGGGTTCATCGCTTGGTTAGTCTGGGTTTGGGCCCATATTTACTATCTGATCGAATTTGATAATAAATTAGTGGTGATGGTGCAATGGGGTTGGAATTATTTTACCCGCGGTCGTGGCGCTCGTTTGATTACGGGAGAGGGGCAGAATTTAGCCTCGGGACAATTGCCGCAAAATAACGGACAAAATAATAATAATCTCGCCGTTTCTAACCAGACGGAAACTCTCTCTCCACCGATTGTGAAAGTGTGAAAAAATAGCCGTGATTATCTAGTTATCAGTTAGCAGGTAAGAACAATCGATCATGAAAATAGAACGTCCTCACAGTCTAGAAATTACCCCAGAGGAAAGCCAAGAATTAGAATATTTACGGGTTAAAATTGAACGAGCGATCAAAGATGGTGTGATCACAAGAATAGAATTTGAATCGATTAAAACAATCATGTTTTCTAATAAGAAAAATAATCCCGACCAAATCCTCCGGCAAGTGACACTCTATCGCCATTTAGTCGTTGAAAAAATGAATAATGGCGAACTAATTTTTGAATCTCCCCAATAGGGCGAAATCCCCCTTTTATCTATTTAGTACAAATGCTCAGACTTGCTCTCCCTTCTTCCCAATTCCCACTATCCTATACCTTTTCAACGGGATTTAGTAAGTAGCTAGACACAATTAATTAGACATATCTAACCACCTCTTGCCTATTGCCTCCTGCCTTTTGCCTTCATTAGCTTATTCTTTTTTGTCGCTACCCGGAAAAGCTCGACCTTGAATATTTTCTAAAGCTGAAACTGCCGCTCGGGAACCGGCGATAATATCCCGTTCTTCTCCCCCTAAATATAAGCGGCCAAAACTGCCCACGGAAGTAACGTGTAGGATATTAATTAAAGCAGCTTTTTCGGCCTGATTAGCGGCAAGGGAAGCGTAGGCGGCCGGTTGCACTTCTAAAACGTATAAAGTCTGTCCTGCCATTAACATCATACCCCGAGAACTACGGTTAATTAATTGGGCTTGGTACGCGTCAATGTTGCGAATAATTTGGCTAGAAACAATTTGCGGTTTCAGACAATCGTGCTGACTAACGCCTAAATACTGCAAAATTGCCTGACCGGCCGCCCTGACCTCTCCCTGACTGCTAGAATGGAGTTCTAAGAGTCCATAGAGTCGTTCTACGAATAGAACCCCCGGACGAACCACGGCGGATTTGAGGGCAATATCGGTGATGCGATTAATCTCGATGCCGGGGGAAATTTCAATCCAGAGGGAAGAATCCCCGGGTAAGGGTAAAAATCCTTGGGCGACTGTACCGATGTAAGCGGCGTGTTGAAGCTGTAAATTGTCAAGATAAACGTAACTGCGAAGTTCTACACCCAAGCTAATTTCTCCCTCTTTCTGTCCTCTAGCAAATCCCCATTCCAACCCCGGAGCGACGATTAATCAATCCTTAATTAGGGCTTAGGCATTATCATCTTTAACTATAGTATAGAATCGGCTGCCCTTAAATTTGCCTGGGAGAAGCGGTAAAAAAACTATAATTATGGGGACAAACTGAGGGACAACCAGCATGACGATTCTTTTAGGGGGAGATATCGGGGGAACTAAAACAATCCTGCGTTTAGTGGATTGCCAAAACTCACCGGATAGTCCCCAACCCCTGCTAACTACTCTCGATCAAGAAATTTATCCTAGTGAACAATACCCCGATCTGGTCCCGATCGTCCAGCAGTTTTTGGACCAGCAAACCACTATTCCCTCGGTGGCAAAAGCTTGTTTCGGTATTGCCGGTCCTGTGGTTAACAATAGTTCCGAATTGACTAATTTAAGTTGGTCCCTAACTGGCGATCGCCTAAGTCAGGAGCTGCAGATTGAGCGAGTAAAATTAATTAATGATTTTGCGGCGATCGGTTATGGGGTGTTAGGATTAGCCCCAGAGGAGCTGCACAATCTACAGTCGGCCCCCGCAGTACCAGAGGCCCCGATTGCGGTTATTGGTGCGGGAACGGGGTTAGGAGAGGGTTTTTTGATTCCTGTGTCGAAGGGTAAATATCGGGTGTTTGCTAGTGAGGGTTCCCACGCCGATTTTGCCCCTCGATCGAGTTTAGAATATCAACTATTAAATTATCTTTTGGAACTCTATAATATCGAGCGCATTTCGGTGGAGCGCGTGGTTTCTGGCCCTGGAATCACTTCTATCTATCGATTTCTCCACGATAGTAACTATAGTCAGTCATCGCCAGCCATGGCGGAAATTTACCGCACTTGGTTAGCAGAAATGGATAAACCGCAAAAAACCGTCGATTTAGCGGCTAAAATTGCCAGTTTTGCCCAAGATGACTCGGATTATCTCTGTTATCAAACTATGAAAATCTTTGTCGAGGCCTACGGTGCGGAAGCGGGCAATTTAGCCCTGAAGTTGCTTCCCTACGGAGGATTATACATTGCGGGAGGGATTGCGGCCAAAAATCTTCCCCTAATGACCGAGGGTAGCTTTATGAAGGCTTTTCGCGCTAAAGGTCGCATGACAGAGCTATTAGGCAATATTCCCGTCCATATCGTCCTTAATGCTCAAGTGGGACTGATGGGAGCGGTTTACTGCGCTAGTCAGCTATGAGGGAGGGTTTAGTGGAGATGGCTAGGGATTATTTTCAGAATATGATCACCCCGCAAGCGGCCCAGATTGCTTTTTATTGGCAGGGTAAGAGCATCTCAATTAGGCTTGACAAAAGCTTCTCAAGCATATAGTTATTACCCCACTTTCCGCACTTCTTAACATTCAATTGATAGTTTTTAGTAATATATTGCTTAAAACCCGTTACCAGTGGGGAATATAGCCACAATGATTGATTTTTATCAATATGAAGAATTGTAATTTTTTCTCATAAAAAATAAGTTATTGAAAGTGTTCTCAATAGTAGTTTCTACAATGAAGGTTTTTCGTCAAAATATCTTGGGGAATGTAAAAATATATAAAAGTATATGAGGATGTGCGGAATGTCAGATAAATTATACAGATATGGCAGCAGCTAAGTCTGACTGCTGGAGTTGCGAGACCGTTCTATAGAGATTTTGCCACCCTATTTAGAAATCTTTGTCAAGTACAATTTATCGCAAATTAGATGAGCTTACCATGCTCTTTGTTGACCTTGCCTGTTACCGATGAGTTCAGATAAAAAAGATTAAAAATTATTACATTTACCCAGTTAAATAAACCTGGTATTTGGGTACAAAGCTTAGAATAAGAATAGCTGGCAGGAATTCATTTTTACTAGAGGTGCGAGAGGTATGAGGACAGTAAGTCATATCACTCGACTGGTGGGGATTTGTCGGGAGACTATTTACTTTTATAAACTTACTTTTATAAACGCTCTGCATTAATTAAGCCTCCCCAAAGTTCCACATTTGGTTATCGCTTATTTTCGGAAGAAGTTAACAGACTGTTCAGGTGTCTGTTGTCATTCTTCATCATTATTTTGTAAAAAAATCAGCAAAAGAAAAATACTAGGATGGTCAAACTATCATGACAGAACCTAACAATACCCTAGCAACAGCTACATTTATCGGTGCGCTCGGATTTACTCCAACATTCATTTCGGATTTCGTCGGCTTGGCGGACACGCAGGATTACTGGCGTTTTACCCTTAGCGGCACCAGTGATATCAATATCGGTCTAACCGAGTTGACTGCGGACGCGGATGTTCAGTTATTGAACTCGGCGGGAACGGTAATCGGCAGTTCTACGAGAGGCGGTACAAATTCCGAGGATATCCACTTCAATGCTCGTCCAGCAGGCACCTATTACGCCAGGGTCTTTCGGTTTAGCGGTGACACCAATTATAACTTGCGTTTATCCACTGCTGACCCCAGTAATATTCTCGCCCCTCAAGAGAATTTAGGTAATATCGGAAATACTGCTGTTGTCCGCGCTGGCTCAATTAACCCTAACAATAGCTCCGACTTTTACCGCTTCTCGGTGGCATCTTTGGCTAACGTCAATGCTCAACTGACTGGGTTGAGTGCCGATGCGGATTTGCGGATCATCCGAGATGTCAATAATAGCGGGACTGTTGACGCGGGAGATGTCACCGTTGCCTCCACCTCGGGGGGAAGCGCAGCAGAAAACCTCAACATCACCGCCTTGGCGGGGGGCAATTACTTTGCTCAGGTCTATCAATTCGGCTCTAGCACCACCAACTATTCCCTGCGTCTGATTACGGAGGATAATAGCCTAGCTTCCGCCAATAATATCGGGACGCTTACCACTACCCCAGTCAGCTTCAGCAATTTCGTCGGCTTGGCGGACACGCAGGATTACTGGCGTTTTACCCTTAGCGGCACCAGCGATATCAATATCGGTCTAACCGAGTTGACTGCGGATGCGGATGTTCAGTTATTGAACTCGGCGGGAACGGTAATCGGCAGTTCTACGAGAGGCGGTACAAATTCCGAGGATATCCACTTCAATGCTCGTCCAGCAGGCACCTATTACGCCAGGGTCTTTCGGTTTAGCGGTGACACCAATTATAACTTGCGTTTATCCACTGCTGACCCCAGTAATATTCTCGCCCCTCAAGAGAATTTAGGTCCCCTTGTTGGCTCGGTCAACCGGTCGGATTTCGTGGGTTCCAACGATACCTCTGATTTCTATCGCTTTAGCGTCTTCGGTAGTCGCCAGCTAACCGCTGTTGTAAACGGGCTAAGTTCGGACGCTGATTTACGATTGATTCGGGATATCGACTCGGATGGTATTCTCGACGCGGGGGAACTTGTTGCGTCGTCCACTAATTTAGGAACTTCCCCAGAGTCTATTAACCGTTTATTAGGCACCGGAGACTATTACTTACAGGTTTATCAATTCAGCGGTGACACTAACTATAACTTAGGTGTAACCGTGATTTAGCTCAATCCGCTCGGTGTCGGATAAATCTTGCTCAAAGGGAATTCGCCGCCCCCCGTGGGGCGGCACTTTTGGTGACGGAATAGGATCATTAAAATAGGTTTAGGGAAATAGTCGAACCAATAGGCTAATCTTGATGCGTCCAAGAGCGATGAGCCAGACGCAAACCCCAATCGAGCAGATAACCAATTGCGCCAATAACGAGAATCACCGCCATCAACTCTGAATAGGCGAGTCGATCGCGTGTATCGAGAATATAATAACCCAAACGCGCACTAACCCCCAGCATTTCCGCCGGGACAAGAACGATCCAGATAATACCTATAGCCAAACGGAAACCAGTTAGGAGATGGGAGAGGATCGCAGGCAGAATAATCTGGAAAACCGTTTCCCCTCGGGTAGCACAGAGACTGCGGGCCAAAGTCAACCAAGAGCGATCAACCGCGTTAACCCCAGCAGCCGTATTGAGAAGGATCGGCCAGATAGCCGCCACCGTCAGCAAAAAATACACAGGTAGATCACCAATTCCCAAAACCATCACCGCTAAAGGCATCCAAGAAAGGGGCGAGATCATGGGTCGAAATTGAAATAGGGCCGACAAAGCCGATTCAAGGGAGCGATACAACCCGATTAATATCCCCAACGGCACACCGATGGCACTAGCGAGAACCAAGCCCACAAGAACCCGGCGGCAACTGGTGAGGATATGGGGTATAATCTCCCCCCCAACAAAAAGCTGTAATAAAGCGACAAAAGAGCGCTCAGGGGAAAAATCATTTAAAATCGGGTTTGAGTGCCATAGAGGACTGGTAAATAGCCACCAGAGCAATAATCCAAAACCGATACCCCATAAGGGTAGTAAAGCTCTTGGCGGGGAGGTCAAAGATTGTGACTTCATAGGTTCGGATCTCTAAAACTTGATCGTCTCGATGCGGGAGAGATTATTCGGTAAGCCGAAAGCTTTCGGTCCGCCCACCTGTTGCAAGGCATTACGGACAAAAGAGTCATCCACGAGATCCCGGGCCACCTGTCGGGGTTGCAGTTTTTGGAGAAAATCCGTATTTCCTTCCACCTGAGTGGTTTTTAGCAGGCGTACCAGTTCCTCTGTATAGGAAGGGAAAGGATAGGGCTGGAAATCGATCCGGTTGACCTGCCAAGCTGGATTCTGGATTGCTCCGTCTTTCTTATAGAAATTGCGATCATAGTAAGTAAGCGCCCGTTGCAATACTGGCAGCGGGTGAGGCGTATATTTTCCACCATCTTTAGAGAGAATCCGGGCCACTTCCGAGCGATTGCCCCGGGACCAGAGTTGAGCTTTAACGAGGGCGTTGACCACCGGCTGCGTCCATTGTTTCCGTTGCTTAATATCCTCCTCGTGAACAAAAACGACGCAACAGGCGTGATTCTTCCAGACATCGCCGGTGAAACGGAGAACCCTACCGGTTTTTAGATTTTCCGCCGCCGCGTTGAAAGGTTCCGCCACGATATAACCACCGATGCTCTTATTGGCGAGGGCTGATACCATATCCGGGGGCGGGAGAACCACGAGATTAACCTCGTTAGGAGCGATCGGCGCGTCCTTGGCTTTGCGAACTATTTTCAGCCCGTTACGTTGTAAGAGTTGTTGCAAGACCAAATTATGAATCGAATACCAGAAAGGAACCGCGATCGTTTTACCTCCCAATTCCCTGGGATTTTCAATATCGGGAAGGACGGTGAGGGCTGAACCGTTGGTATGGTTCCAAGCGACGATTTTAGCGGGGAAATTGCGCCCGTAACGAATCCAGATCGAGGTGGGAAAAAGAACATGAATAACGTTCACCTGCCGAGCGAGAAAGGCCTCAACAATCTGCGCCCAAGAGCGGAATAGGCGTGGTTGTTCTGTAGTTAAACCTTCCGCTTCATAAAGTTTTCGCGAGTGGGCCACCAATAGGGGGGCGGCATCCGTAATCGGTAGATAACCGATTTTCACAGGCTGGTCGTTGGCATTGGCGTTAACCGGGAGATTCCAATTATCGGCGGCGATCGCTGCTCCGAAGGAACTGGTAAACAATGCCGAAAGTTTCAGAAAATCTCGACCCCTTCGACTTGGCTCAGGGCAAGGGCTCATGCCGCAACAAGCACAATTATCGTGTAGGTTCATGGATTTACAGTGTCATGACAAGGGCTAATTCTTGAAAAATTGACTGGCGTAGATCACTCAAAAGCTTCGCTGACTCGAAACGGGGTTTCGGCATCGAGATGGTCCATTCTCGGCGGATGCCCACCGGATGACGGCCCATGAGAAGAACTCGAGCGGCCACTAATAGGGCCTCATCGATGTCGTGGGTAACGAGGAGAACCGTGCTGTGATAGAGAGCTATGACTTCTAGGAGGAGTTTTTGCATCCCCTTCGACTTGGCTCAGGGCAAGTCGAAACGGGTAATCGCGTCGAGGGCGCTAAACGGCCCTTCGGCTTCTCTCAGGGTCAACTCATCCAGGAGGAGGAGAGAGGGGCGGCGGGCGAGGACGCGGGCTAGAGAAACTCTCTGAGCCATACCGCCCGATAGTTGATGAGGATAGGCACGCTCGAAGCCCTCTAGTTTGACGCTTTTAACGGCGGTGTGAACCCTTCCCTTCGACTTGGCTCAGGGCAAGTCCCGTAATTGCTGATGATCGAGGCGGGGCATCCGCTTTAATTTCAAACCAAAAGCCACGTTTTGCCAAACGGTTAACCAAGGTAAAAGGGCGGGGGATTGAAAGACGATCGAGCTGCGGATGTCTGGGGCTTGTAGGGGTCGTGAGTGCAATTGTATTTCTCCGCCATCGGCACTTTGCAAACCAGCGGCGGTGGCAAGGAGGGTAGATTTACCGCAACCACTGGCCCCAAGCAAACAAACCACCTCACCGGAGCGCACCTGTAGGTTAATATCCTCAAAAACGGTACGGTAGCCATTGCGGGTTTTATAGCGTTTATGGAGATTTTTCAGGATGAGGACGGGGTAATCAGTGGCGACGCTCATTCCCTCACCCCCGCTCGATCAAGTTCGCCCGTGAGAATTTTATCGGTAGAGGACTGACGTTGTAACTCTCTTTCCAGTTGAATCAGGCTCGGAGTTAACACAGGTAAAAAGGCGACCTCCCGCAGTCGTCGCGCCGTGTCGCTATTGCGGAAATAGCCTTTTCCTCCCTTAATTTCCGCTTCTAACCCCACGGATTCCACCGCTAACCGGGTAATGTCCACTCTGAGGGTGAATAGTTGGCGTGTTCGTCCGAGATCGAAGCTTTCTAGGGTGCTGAATTGCTCGATTGTCTTTTCTAGACGAGTCAGACGCTCCCGGGCGAAGAAATAACGATCGCTTGTTACCGCTGCCTTTCCCCCTAAATTTTTCTCCGTCTCCCCAAGGGATTTACGCGTAATGCCAAGGGCCAGTCCGCATTGTAACAGCAAGAAACAGGGGCGGACTGAGGGTAAAAATTTTGCTGCTTCCAAGCTGATAATCCAGTCGTGAGATAACTGAACTCGATCGAATTCAAGGGTACTGGTGCGGGAAGCTTGTAAACCCAATAATTGTAGATCTTCACCCCGTTTTAACCCCTCTGCGAAGGAGGGAAGGGCGAGGATAAGAGTTTGTCCCGATCTAGTTTGAGCGGCAACGGCCACTATAAATTCTCCGTTAGAGTCGAGGTTAGAGGCCCAGGGCAGGAAACCATTAACAGTGACGTTTTCCCCCTCGATCTTTGCCTGTAAACGCAGCTCCTCGATCCCGCCGAGGTACTTCATCGCGTTAGAGAGTCCTGTCGCCCCAGCTATCTCTCCCTTGAGAACAGCAGGTAGAATTTTGTTTTGTAGGTAAGTGTTATTACTGGCGGCCAGATATTGAATAAAGACGCGCTGACACCAGAAAACAAAACCAGTGGTCAGGCAGCATTGGGATACAGCGGAGATCGCCTCTACTGCCTGTAGTAAGGAGCCACCCTGGCCTCCTAAGCTTTCAGGTATAGCATAGCCGAACCAGCCCGATTCTCCTAGCTTGGTTAGGGCCGAACCGACGTTGAGATTAGCTGTACCGTTGTTGAGGTCAGTGGCTCTTTCTTCCAGAAAAGAAAGGATTTCGGAGCCTCGATCGAGCATAATTGTTTTCTCCTAGGGGTGAATATTTTCAATCGAGGTCAAACTATCTATAGGTGCGCCGACCACTTCTCTGGCTCTTTTTACCGCCGCTTCATCGGGACTATCGTAGAAACAGAGACATTTACTCAAGTCTTCGCAAACATAGGTACGCTCGAAACTGACTTCCGGCACTTGAGTGTAAAGGGGGGTTTTCTCCGCTTTTCGTTGCAGGTAAGTTTCCATCGTTAGCCCCGGGGGTAAATTCCACTGTACTAGATAGTTGGCTTTGTCTTTGCGCTCTCGCACAGTGGCTAAGTCCTGCCCAATCAAGCGCATTTCCTTGATTAGTTGCCAACTTAGCCCAGCGTTTTCTAGTACTTGTTCGAGGGAGGCGCGATCGATCGCTTTGATAATCAGGAATAACCGCCCCTCCGTTCCACCGATTAGGGCCTCGATTAACTCTCCCTGGGATTTTGAGGCGAGTGTGGCAATGCGCGACCATATCTCGCTCACCTCTTCTTTTGTCCTTTCTCGTCGATCATCCTCTACTAGATATAGAGTCATAATTCATCTGAAATACATTTACAATACATTTAAGTTTACTGTCTTGGAGAAAAAAAGCAATATTTTTAAGCGCCTCAAAACGCCGCGGCCAGAACCCTTGCCTTGGGTGATATGCGTGACCTGCTCAGGTGGCTGAGACTCACAGTCTGTGTCAAGTGCCACGGGTACTAAATCCGTTGAGCATAGGCTACATATCAGGAGAAGCAAGAGGCAGAAGGTAAGGGGCAAAAGGGGGAATAAATAATCAGTTTTTAATAACCGAATTTAGTATGACTCTCTTCTGCCTAGAATGACAGAAGAGAGATAAGTTGTGTTGAGAAATGTGTAGAGTTGGAGCCGACCCTTGACTGGAACCTAAGCTCTCGTGATAACTTGTATAGGAGTTATCGACAAGACCCCATCAGCTAGACAGACCCTTCCAGTTTCTCTATGTTTCATCCTAACCAATCGGAAACCCGCGAAGATATCCGCGAGTATGTGGCTCAACTACAACTTCACATGGCTTTACAAGCTCGTAATCTCGTGCCTAGTCTGACTAATACTAGAGATAGTCGCGAGAAACTACTGCAGGATACCCAGGCGACTATTGAAAAAATCGTTTCTCGTCATTTCTAGTTGACCGATTTTAGTATAGTCACTTGAGCCACAGGACAGGCGATACAAGTGCCAGAATTGTCACAGAGGCGGCTGTCAATAATCTCGATGCCTCCGCTTCTGCAAGAGCAAGAATTGTCTCCTGTCCATCAGTAGGCATTTACCTTGTGGTGACAGCAAAGATAAGACCACCAGTTTTTTGGTTGTCTGTATTTTAGATGGTCATAATCTGAGATTTATTGAACTTCTGAAATCGTAGGAGTTAGCAAGGAATCCAGTTCATTTTTAGGTTTCAAATAGGCATCATTCGGACATCCTTAACGAAGGCAGGGAGCAGGAGTCCGCTTTTGTAACGGGGATTTATGCGCCGCTCCAAAGACTTTTCGCCTTAAGGCGAGGTTTTAGAGCCGATTTTTTCAATAAATAGCAGAAAAAAACTCGGAAAAGTTTTCATAATATTTGGCATAGAAGCATTTATTTTTAACGAATTTACACAGCCTTTCAATTAAATTAAGATTAGGCGAATAAGGCGGAAAATAGAGAAACTATATTAACAAAAAAAGAGCCAATTCCTCAACAACTTTACATTTTTGATAGTGGGCATTCTATTCCAGTTAATTGACAAATTTGCTTAGGAGTAATTTTTTAGCTTTTTAGCCATAGTATTTCCATTGAGGGGTACTCTGGGATGCGGATGATTAAACCTTTCATTATAAAACACTTTTCTTCCTTTTCACTAAATTCTATCTTAATCATCTTTTGTTTTTCCAGCCTAGCTTTCCCCTAGATGATTACTTTTAAAGGAAAAGTTTAAGTTGTGAACGTGCGAAGTATATAGCAATTCTCTGACTCATGAGGTACAGTAGCAACAGTGAGTAAACCAATTGCGAATATCTTTTTGAGTAACTTCTAACATAGCTAATTCAATCCCTTCTATTAAGTCTTTGTAAGTTCTTGCCT
>NZ_JADEXY010000124.1 GCF_015206885.1 Microcystis aeruginosa LEGE 91341
CCTCCCCACTTCATAATTCATAATTTATAATTCATAATTCCCCCGTTCCCCGATAAATGCCAAAAATCCAGCTTAAAACCCCAAAATCAGAGCATCTTGCCGCCATGGTAGCCCTTGATCGTAGCAGTCTCGGCGGTATTTGGACCCTATCCGGTTATGAACGGGAATTAAACAGCCCCAACAGTGAATTATTAATTCTTACCCTGGACCAGGAGGAGGAAACCCTAATCGGATTAGCTTGTTCTTGGGCAATTCTCGAAGAAGCACATATTACCCTCCTGGCAATTTATCCCGACTATCAAAGACAAGGATTAGGAAAACTGCTTCTCTACAAACTACTTGAGAAGGCTGTACAAAGACAACTGGAAAGGGCTACGCTAGAGGTAAGGGTCTCGAACCAGTCAGCAATCGCACTCTACGAGCATTTTGGCTTCCGCGTCGCTGGAGAGCGTAAAAATTATTATTCGCAAACTGGCGAATCAGCCCTAATTTTCTGGCGCAACGATCTACAAACGGCCGCTTTTCGGGAACAATTGAACAAGTGGCGACAAGAAATCCTCTCCAGACTGGCGCAGGGAGAGTGGCAATTAGAGGAAGAAACCAGAGCCAAAATAGATATCATGGGGATGCAATGATTACTTACCAGCTTAAATCAGGTCGAGGTTAGGGAAAAATGAGGATTTTAGTCTTGGCGTGGGAATTTCCACCGCGATTAGTGGGCGGTATTGCCCGTCATGTCGCCGAACTCTATCCCGAAATCGTCAAACTCGGTCATGAAGTCCATTTAATCACGATCGAATTTGGTCAGGCCCCCAGTTATGAACTGGTGGAAGGTATTCACATCCACCGCGTCCCCGTACCCCCCGGCAATGACTTTTTCCATTGGGTGGTCAACATGAATAACAGCATGGGACAACAAGGCGGCAAAATAATCGCCGAATACGGAAAATTTGACCTTGTTCACGCCCACGATTGGTTAGTAGGGGATGCAGCCATCGCCCTGAAACATCTCTTTAAAATACCCCTGATTGCCACGATTCACGCCACGGAATACGGACGTTATAACGGACTGCACACCGACACCCAACGCTATATCGCCGGCAAAGAGGGAACCCTCGTCTATAATGCTTGGCGCGTTATCGTCTGTACCGGCTATATGCGTCATGAAGTCCATCGAGCTTTGGGCGCCCCCTGGGATAAGATCGATGTGGTTTATAACGGTATTCGGGCCGAGAAAAAGCAAAGAGACCCTAACTTTGATTACCGAGCTTTTCGTCGTCAATATGCCGAAGATCACGAAAAAATCGTCTATTACGTCGGGCGCATGACCTTTGAAAAGGGGGTTTCGGTGTTACTCAACGCTGCCCCAAAAGTCCTCGCTCAGACTGGGGCTAAAACTAAATTTGTTATTATCGGTGGCGGCAATACCGACAAACTCAAACAACAGGCCTGGCATCTCGGTATCTGGCATCATTGTTATTTTACGGGCTTTATGTCCGATGAAAACCTCGATCGCTTCCAAACCGTGGCCGATTGTGCCGTTTTTCCCAGTCTTTACGAACCTTTTGGCATTGTTGCCCTGGAAAGTTTCGCCGCTAGGGTTCCCGTGGTAGTTTCCGATACCTGCGGTTTTCCGGAAGTTGTCCGTCATGGTCAAACGGGAATTGTCACCCGGGTTAATAATCCCGATTCCCTCGCTTGGGGCATTTTGGAGGTTTTAAATCATCCCGAATACGCCCACGAATTAGCTAATAACGCCTACGAAGACCTAGAAAAACGCTTTCATTGGGCGAATTTAGCTCGTCAAACCGAGACAGTATATGGTTTGGTTGTCCAAGAACGACAATTGGTGGAATGGCGTTAATCAGGGAGCGGTTTTTTAGCCGTCAGCCATCAGTATTAGGGGTCAGTTTATGTCTTAAAATAACAAAGGCACAACTTAACTTCTCCAAATATGACTATGAAAGCAGCTGAAATTATGACCACGGAGGTGGCCAAGATTAAAGGTTCTGAAACCGTTGCCAAAGCGGTACAATTGATGAGAGAAAAGAACATTAGAACTCTCATTGTTGATCGCCGTCACGATGAAGATGCTTACGGAATTATCACCGAAACCGATATTGTCTATAAAGTCGTCGCTTTTGGTCAAGATCCGCAAAAAGTGCGCGTCTATGAAGTGATGAGCAAACCCTGCATCGTGATTAATCCCGACCTCGGGGTTGAATATGTGGCCCGCTTATTTGCTAATACTGGTATTCGTTTTGCACCAGTAATTAAAGGCGGTTTGCTCGGTGTTATCTCTGTTAGTGACATCCTCCATAAAGGTAACGCTGTCGAAAAGCCCCGCAGTCTTGATTTAGAAGCGGAGATTATCAAAGCTAGAGATATTGCCCGGGCAGTCTGTGCGGAAAAAGGCGGAAATTCTCCCGATTGTGCCGCAGCTTGGGATGTTGTTGAGGAATTACAGGCAGAATTGGCACACCAACGCGCTAAAAAACCAGAAAAAACCTATTTTGAGGAATACTGTCAAGAAAATCCCGATGCTTTTGAAGCGCGTATCTATGACACCTAATCGCCATGGGTTTTCGGTATTCTCCGATACCTCAAACTTTTTAATCCGGCAAAAGTAGTGTATAAAGGTTTTATTTGCTAATAATCGAGGAAAAACTATGGCTGATCTATTTGTCATCGCCTATGAGGACGAATTTAAAGCGGAAGAAGTTCGTTTAACTTTGGCTAAACTGCAACAGGAACATCTCATCGAGTTAGAAGATGCTGCCGTAGTGGTTAAAAACAAAGATGGCCAGATTAAACTCAAGCAAGCGGTCAATTTAACGGCAGCAGGAGCCGCTAGTGGCAGTTTTTGGGGATTATTAATCGGAATGCTCTTTTTATCCCCTTTATTAGGGGCAGTCCTCGGTGCTGCTGGTGGCGCTTTGGGAGGTGCTTTAAGTGATATCGGTGTGGATGACAATTTTATGCGCGAATTGGGAGAAACCCTGCAGCCCAGTACCTCTGCTCTCTTTGTTCTCGTCCAAAAAGTTACCCCCGATAAGGTCCTCGATGAAGTGGCTCCCTACGGAGGTAAAGTGTTACGCACTTCTTTGACCAAAACTGACGAAGCTGAATTACAGAAAGTTCTCGACCAAAGAGGTGTTAAACCCGAAACGGTTTAGGATCTGGGTCAATAAAAGCTAGAAAAAGGGAATATATTTCCCTTTTTGCTTTTTGATCAAGAATGGGTTTAGTCTCACAACCACAGCAGCTATAAAATAAGAAACAATCAATAATGATTAATGAACTTTAAGCTTCGATCGAGAATAAAAGTGCTTCAGTGTCGTAGTATTTATTCGTTAATCCCATTGATTGCATTCCTAGTCTTTCGGTGACACGAATTGAGCGATAATTATCGGGATTAACCACTGCGTAGATAATCGGCAATTGTAAGGTGATTAAGCCGTATTCTAGAATAACTTTAGCCGCTTCAGTTATATATCCTTGTCCCCAATAATCGCGTCGTAAATGCCAACCAATTTCGCTATCTGGGGTAGGATAACCGTAGTTATCGGGTAAATTCTGGAAAATTATCGAACCGATAATCTGATTATTTTTTCGATCGATCATTGCCCACCAATCGCTGCCATTACCCTGATTACGAATAGTTGCTAATCTTTCGGAAAAATGGGCATTTAAACTCTCAATATCCGTGGCTAACTGACGAATTCTCGGTAAAAAATAAGTGACTTCGGAATTTTGATAGATCCGAAAAAAAGACTCTTTGTCTGCGGGTAGTTGCCAAGGACGAAGAATTAGGCGATCGCTTTTCATCGTTTTATTGAGCAAATTATAGCAATTCTCTTGCTGAGATTAGGGATTATTGTTGATAAAAAAACTTCTAAATCCCACGGCTAGTAGGGAACCACTTAAGACAGTTATCAATGTCCAAATTTGATTCTTTTGGGTTCCTTCGACTTTCTCTAAGCGTTTATTCATGTCATCAAATTTACTATCAAGAGTTTTAATATCACCTTTAACTTCCGTCAGTTCAATCTTTAAATCGGTAGTATCTTTTTGAAGATTTTTGACATCAGCTTTCATTTCCGCTTGTCCATTCTCAATCACCTTCAATCGATTGTCCACCTCAATCAGTCGAGTTTCCGTGGTAGTGAGTCGAGTTTCCACGGTAGTGAGTCGATTGTCCACGGTAGTCAGTCGATTGTCCACCTCAATCAGTCGATTGTCCACGGTAGTGAGTCGATTGTCCATCTCAATGAGTCGAGTTTCCATGGTAGTCAGTCGATTGTCCATGGTAGTCAGTCGATTGTCCATGGTAGTCAGTCGATTGTCCATGGTAGTCAGTCGATTGTCGATCTCGTTGAATCGATGTTCGATTATCTTCTGTCCATTGAGGATTAAATCTTCTAGTCTTTTTAAATCATTATCGGTAACAGTGGTGGTAGTCATTGATTAAACTCCTATAATTTCAATTTGCTCTTATTTTTATTATTATAGCCTTTCTTATAAACATGAAGTATGATCGGCTCTCTTGGGTTCGGTGGGTAAAATATATTATTAGGATACATTCCCGCTAGCGGTCGCAACGCGAGACCAACTGGAACGAACCACAAAGACACAAAGGACACAAAGATTGATCGCTTCTAGATAATCTAAACTTATCACATACCTTTCAAACAGGATTATTATTAGCTATAGATTTGCTGCTTGAGCAAATATGTTCAGCGAGAATCACTCCCGTTAGAGTGAGATAAGATTAGCTCTTATTCCTCACCCTAACTACTAGGAAAAACCAGCAATTAAATTAGGCACCTTGGCGTAATTTGTCCAAAACCGATCGATCTTCTAGAGTAGAAGTATCACCGGAAATCTCTTGACCTGATGCTAAAGTTCGCAAGAGACGACGCATAATTTTACCCGATCGCGTTTTTGGCAGCACATCGGTAAAACGGATTTCTCCCGGTCGAGCAATAATGCCAATTTCCTTGACAACGTGATCCTTTAATGCTTGCGCTAACTCCTGACTCGCTTCATAATGCCCCTCGAGAGTCACAAAAGCATAGACTTCTTCCCCTTTAATTTCATCCGGTCGTCCCACCACAGCCGCCTCTGCTACCGCAGGATGAGATACTAAAGCTGATTCGATCTCCATTGTCCCTAAACGGTGGCCAGAAACGCTAATTACGTCATCAACGCGCCCCATTACCCAGAAATAACCGTCCTCGTCCTGACGACTACCATCCCCAGCAAAATAGAGATATTGGCCATCTTTGGGGGCGATCTGTTCCCAGTAGGTATTGCGGAAGCGATCGGGATTTTTATAAACTGTTCGCATCATACCGGGCCAGGGATGTTTGACCACCAGATAACCCCCCTCATTCGCTTGGGTGGGATTGCCCTCTAGGTCCACCACTGCGGCGATAATACCGGGAAAAGGTAGGGTTGCTGACCCCGGTTTGGTGGCAATTGCCCCGGGTAAGGGAGTAATCATAATTCCCCCGGTTTCCGTTTGCCACCAAGTATCGACAATCGGACATTTTTCCTTACCGATAACCCGGTGATACCACATCCACGCTTCCGGGTTAATCGGTTCTCCCACGGTTCCCAGTAAGCGCAAAGAGGATAAATCCCGGCTATTGGGGATGTCTTCACCCATTTTGATAAAAGCGCGGATAGCAGTGGGAGCAGTATAAAAGATATTAACGCGATATTTCTCGATTACATCCCAAAAACAGCCTAAATTAGAGGGACGGGGAACCCCTTCATACATTACCGTCGTTGCACCATTAGAAAGCGGTCCGTAAACGATATAACTATGGCCGGTAATCCAACCCACATCGGCAGTACACCAGTAAACATCGGTGTCTTTTAGGTCAAAAATCCATTTGCTGGTGACATGGGTGTAGAGATTATAACCGGCGGTGGTGTGGACGACTCCTTTCGGTTTGCCGGTGGAACCACTGGTATAGAGGATAAATAACATATCTTCGCTATCCATCGGTTCGGCCGGACAGTTAGCAGATACCTGTTTTTGTAGATCATGCCACCAGTAATCGCGATCGGCAACCATATTGATGGGTTCCTTGCTGCGCTGGACAACGAGAACTTTTTCCACACTGGGGGCGTTATTATCGGCTAGAGCCAGATCCACCTGTTCCTTGAGAGCAACGACTTTATCCTTGCGGAAACCACCATCGGCAGTGATTACCACCTTAGCGGCCGCATCATTAAGACGATCACGCAAAGCATCGGCACTAAATCCCCCAAAAACGACACTGTGGGGCGCACCAATTCTGGCACAGGCTAACATGGCGATGGCTGCTTCGGGAATCATCGGCATATAAATTCCGACCACATCGCCTTTTTTAACGCCTAATTCCTTTAAAGCGTTGGCAAATTGACACACTTCTCGGTGTAACTGTTCGTAGGTAATGGTGCGGCTGTCTCCCGGTTCACCTTCCCAGATGATGGCGGCTTTATTACGTCTCCAGGTGGTGAGATGTCTGTCAATACAGTTGTAACAAATATTAATCTTGCCGTTGACGAACCATTTAGCAAAGGGGGGCTGCCAGTCAAGAACCTCTGACCATTTTTCAAACCAATGTAGTTCTTTTTCGGCTAATTGGGCCCAAAAAGCCTGGGGATCGGCCTTGGCTTTGGCGTAGAGTTGCTGGTATTCTTCAAGGCTTTTAATGGTGGCATTCTGAGCAAATTCGGCACTGGGGGGAAACAGCCGATTTTCCTGTAGGATCGATTCGATCGCTATTTCTGTCATACTGGCAAACGAAATAAATTATCTTGCGATCCAGATTACCTTTTTCGGTTCCCCCCGTAACCCCGGCAAGCAATTCTTTAAGGCTATTTCTAGGATTAGCCGAGATGCGACCAGCGATCGCAATTTTGCCCAAGTGTTACAGAGTTTAAAGTTATGTCACCGATCGAGCGATGAACAGATCGCTGTAAGGTAAACTAACCGATAAACCCGAAATTTAACATGGAGAACACTCGGTAAGGAGTCATAATTCAATGTCTCATAGCGTTAAAATTTACGATACCTGTATCGGTTGCACCCAATGCGTTCGGGCTTGTCCCCTCGACGTGCTGGAAATGGTTCCCTGGGATGGCTGTAAAGCTGCCCAGATTGCCTCTTCCCCCCGCACGGAAGACTGTGTTGGTTGTAAGCGTTGCGAAACCGCTTGTCCGACGGATTTCTTAAGCATTCGGGTTTATCTCGGAGCAGAAACCACCCGCAGCATGGGTCTAGCCTACTAGGCCTGGCAATCATTCTGTGTTTAACATTTAGCGAAAACTAATCTTGTTAAGAGGACTAACCAGTCCTCTTTTTTTGTTATACTCCCGTCGCTAGTTCAAATTTTAGTTAGGGTTTGCTGAATAATGGTAAAAACCTTACAGGAAAGGGCTTTTAGACTTTTTTCCCCTCAAAAAGTGCTGACTATTGGAGTGATCGGGGGTAAAATTCAGGTCTTTTTCCCTGAAAATTAGGTAACTGACTACCTCAAAATCGGTAAAACCCCACACCCCACACCCTGCCCCCACCAACAAACTTTTTCAGCAGACTCTAGTTAGGTAATTCTCCAAAAAGTTGACGATATTTTTGCAGTTTTGCCTCCATTTCTACTAACTGCTGATTAGCCTGTTCTGCCCGTTGGCGTTCATTTTCAGCCCGTTGGCGTTCATTTTCAGCCCGTTGCTTTTCCTGCTCCAGTAGTTGATTAATTTCGCTGTAGGACAAGAATTGAGTACCATCAGGACGATAAATTTTTAACTCGTCGGTTAAGTCGAAACGAATGCCTAAACGGGGACTCACCCAATTATTAACCTCACTAACACTGTCTAAACTGTCACCAATTCGCTGCCAAGCTTCTAGACTATTATCATCGGGATCATAGACGTAGTATTCTTGGACTCCATAGCGATCATAAAATAGCAATTTTTTGGCCATTTCGATGGAGGTGTTACTGGGAGAAAGAATCTCAAAGACGACTTGAGGAGCAAGATTATCCTCTTGCCATTGTTTGTAGGAACCTCGATCGCTTTTCGGTCTGCCAAATACTACCATCGTATCAGGAGCGGCGGCAATTTTCGGCTGGCCTTGCACGGGATACCACAACAAATCCCCCGCTACAAATACCTGGGGATCATCGATATATAACCAGTCGAGATTCTGCTTAATCGTTACTATCCAGTAAAATTGTTTAGTATTATCTGCCATCGGTTTACCGTCGCTCTCAGGATAGATAATCTCGTTTTTGTTAACTTGACTAACCATGGGGAATACCTGCCGAACTCATTGGGCTATTTTCATTATATAATAAACTTGAACTAAGTAAGGAAAATACCAATCTTGATTTTAGAACTACAGCAAATAAATTTAGCTATTCGACGGGGTAGTGCTTATCTGTTAGAAGATATTACTTTTAGCATCAAGCAAGGAGAAAAGTTAGCTATTGTCGGAGCATCTGGGGCAGGAAAAACGACTCTTTTACGATTGTTAAATCGTTTGCAAGAACCAAGCACAGGAAGTATTTATTTTCAGGGTAAATCGATTAAAGAAATACCAGTTATTTCCCTGCGACAACAGATAGTTTTATTGCTACAAGAGTCGAAGTTATTAGGGATGACTGTTCGAGATGCTCTCGCTTATCCTTTGCAATTGAAAAAATTTACTCCTGCGGAAATTAATCAGAGAATTGACCATTGGACATCCCTATTAAAAATTCCCGAACAGTGGTTTGAACGCGGGGAGTTAGAATTATCTTTAGGACAAAGACAATTAGTGGCAATTACCAGAGCTTTGCTGTTAGAACCGAGCATACTGTTATTAGATGAACCCACCTCTGCTCTAGATACAGGCACGGCCAGCAGGTTATTAGAAGTATTAAATAATCAAAGTTCAATGACGATAATTATGGTCAATCATCAACTAGATTTTTTAGAGGAATTTGCCGAGCGAGTCATTTATCTAGAAGCAGGAAAAATTGGTTCAGATTGCCTCGCCAATCAATTAGATTGGTTAGGGTTAAAAACTCATTTAATTGACTTAGAAAAATCTCGACAAATTGACAACTGGTAAGATTAACTTAAAATTGCTGCGCCCTCCTGAAAAACTAATAATTCGCCTGAATTAATCGTTGTCCAAACTTCATTATCAGTTAAGGGAGTAGTGGCAATAATTGCCACTTGATCGCCTGGACGAGCTAAAGCTTGAAAGTCAACGCTCACATCTTCATCAATTAAATGAGCAGCGGCAAAAGGATACTGCCGGATTATATAGCTTAATTTTGTCGAACAATGGGCAAAAAAATGTTCACCATCGGATAAAAGATAATTAAAAATTCCTTGACAAGTGATAGAGTTTGTGATAGTTTTTAGGACTTGATAGAGTTGTTCTAGGGAAGGTTTGCCCTGGGGAAAAGTCTCTCGCAGGGTATTAAGAATTAAACAGAAAGCTCTTTCCGAATCCGTGTCCCCAACTGGTTGATAAAAATCTCCCGCAGCAGGTGAGAAATTTTCTAAATTACCATTATGGGCAAAAACCCAATATTTTCCCCACAATTCCCGCCGAAAAGGATGACAGTTTTCTAGTTTAATTTCTCCTTGGGTAGCTTTACGAATATGGGCGATAACATTGGTAGAATGGATGGGATAGTTTTTAATTAATTCCGCAATCGGAGAAGCGATCGAGGGTTTAACATCAATAAAAGTTCGACAACCTAAACCCTCAAAAAAAGCAATTCCCCAACCGTCTCGATGTTCGTCGGTTTTTCCTCCCCGCGCACAAAATCCCTCGAAGGAAAAACAGATATCCGTGGGGACATTACAATTCATGCCTAAAAGTTGACACATAGTTGCTTGAGTTTGAATATCAGATGCCGGCAAAATTACTTACTGCCAGCAGCCGTGACAGAAGACAGGAGAATTTTTTCCAGCTGCCTCTTGCCTATCCTAGCTAAGAAATTAATCTGGCACTACTGCTAATTAGGGTTTACTGAAAAAGTTTCTTGGTGGGTGTGGGGTTTTACCGATTTTCAGAAGGTTTTTAGATTTATCCGGCAAATCCTAATTAGGGTATGCTGAAAAAGTTTTTCGTGGGGACAGGGTGTGGGGTGTGGGGTGTGGGGTGTAGGGTTTTACCCATTTTTAGACGGTCAGTTACCTAATTTTCAGGGAAAAAGTACCTGAATTTTACCCCCGATCACTCCAATGGTCAGCACTTTTTAAGGGAAAAAAAGTCTAAAAACCTTATCTAACAAGGTTTTTAGATTTATTCAGCCAATCCTAATTAAATCAACCTCTGAAAGACAAAAAGGGCAAAAAATCAGAGTTATAGCGATAAAATAACTATTTCTTGACCAAAAAAGTCATTTATTGGCCGTTATTGCCTTTTATCTTTCCATATCCCTGTTTTAAACCCCATGAATCCCAATCGGGCGATCGAGATTAATTTTTTGGCCTGCTTATTGGATAGAATAGGAAGTTAGGCCATCTAATCAAATCTGTATCCTTAAGGCTATGACAATTATTTCTCGATCGAACCCCCAATCACCCACTAAATCCTCGTCTATCGGCGGCTGGCGCGGTTTGATCGAAGAATATCGCCAATTTCTGCCCGTAAGCAGTAAAACTCCTGTAATTACCCTCCTAGAAGGCAATACACCCCTGATCCCCGCCCCCTATCTCTCAGCACAAATCGGGCGCGATGTCAAGGTTTTTGTCAAATATGATGGTTTAAATCCCACCGGCAGCTTTAAAGACCGGGGCATGACCATGGCCATCTCGAAAGCTAAAGAAGAAGGGGCAAAAGCGGTGATTTGTGCCAGTACCGGCAACACCTCGGCGGCGGCGGCAGCCTATGCAAGACGTGCGGGGATGCGGGCCTTTGTGATTATCCCCGACGGTTATGTGGCCCTAGGAAAATTAGCCCAGGCTTTATTGTACGGAGCCGAAGTCATCGCTATTAATGGCAACTTCGATGATGCCCTCAAGATTGTCCGCCAACTATCAGAAAATTATCCCGTAACTTTAGTCAATTCCGTCAATCCCTACCGTTTAGAGGGTCAAAAAACCGCCGCTTTCGAGATTGTTGATGTCTTGGGTAATGCCCCCGACTGGTTATGTATTCCCGTGGGTAACGCGGGCAATATTAGCGCCTATTGGATGGGATTCTGTCAGTATCACCAGATAGGTAAATGTGACCAGCTGCCGAAAATGATGGGTTTTCAGGCCGCCGGGGCTGCCCCTTTTATCTCCAAACAACCGGTTGACCATCCCGAAACCCTAGCCACGGCTATCCGTATCGGCAACCCCGCTAACTGGGAAAAAGCTTGGGCCGCTAGTCACGCTAGTCAAGGGCAATTTCACGCGGTCAGCGACGAGGAAATATTGGCAGCCTATCGGATTTTAGGGGGCCAAGAGGGGGTTTTCTGTGAACCAGCCAGCGCCGCTTCCGTGGCAGGATTATTAAAAGTGCATCAACAGGTTCCCGATGGGGCCACCGTAGTGTGTGTTTTAACGGGAAATGGCCTAAAAGACCCAGATTCGGCGGTAAAACACAGTAATAATCAACTAAAATCTGGGATTGCGCCCGAATTAACCCAAGTGGCTCAAATTATGGGCTTCTAAGCTAACGTTAATTCGGGTTAAGCAGTGCTTCTATAAAACTCCCTTAGAACTAGGAATTATACCGGCGCGACGGGGATCGATCGCTATGGCCATACTCATCGCCCGGGCAAAAGCCTTAAAAGTAGCCTCAATAATATGATGGGAATTAATCCCGTCTAATTGGCGAATATGTAGGGTCATTTGACTGTGATTGACCAAAGCAACAAAAAATTCCCGCACTAGCTGAGTATCGTAGGTTCCCACTCTTTGGGTGGGAATTTCTAGACCATAACTGAGGTGGGGACGACCGGAAAAATCGAGGGCAACCTGCACTAAAGCTTCATCGAGAGGGGCGACAAAATGCCCGAAACGGACGATGCCTTTTTTGTCCCCCAAAGCTTGCAGTAAAGCTTGTCCAAGGGTGATTCCCACGTCTTCATTGGTGTGATGGTCATCAATTTCTAGATCTCCAGTGGCACGCACATCGAGATCGATCGCAGCGTGGGAGGCGATTTGCTGCAACATATGATCAAGAAAGGGAATTCCTGTCTGGGCGCGACAGTTGCCGCTACCATCAAGATCGATCGTCACCTCTACATCGGTTTCTTTGGTAGTACGACTAACCGAGGCGCGACGGCAAGGTGAGACAAAAGAATCGGGTATCTGGGAAGTGGAAATCATTTAAGTAAAAATAAGTAGGTAGCCGTTAAAAATTATCAGATGCCCCCCTTATCAAGGGGGGACTGAGGGGGGATCCCCCTTATCAAGGGGGATCCCCCCGCCTATCGGCACCCCCCTTATCAAGGGGGATCCCCCCGCCTATCGGCACCCC
>NZ_JADEXY010000125.1 GCF_015206885.1 Microcystis aeruginosa LEGE 91341
CACCAAAACCCCAACCCCCAAAACCTGTATCCTTTATCCTGACTCCTGATCACTGATCACTGTTAAGAATGTCCCCGGCAATGGCATGATAATTATGGTAACTAATAAGTATTCTCTATCCTTGGTGGGTGCGTTAGACTATGGGGTTTGCTGATCTATCGATCGCTGATATTGCGGCAGAGTACGATCTGGCCGATGAATCTGTGTTGTCACTTTGCGACCAATTAGGCATCTCCTATAAAGATCGGCAGACTAATCTCGCCCTAGAAGATGCTAAAGCAATTATCTCACTGATTTTATCCCAACGCTCAGGAGTAACCGCCTCGAAAACGGAAACGTCCCCTTGACTTTATTCCCCACTGCGATCTTCTCGGTGTCCGTGATCACTTAGAATCGATCGACACCCTCCCAGAGGAGAAAATTTTTTAGTCACCTTAAAATTCCCTTTTTTGGAACAATTGCGAGTAGGAGAACAATGATCAAACGTTTGATTGTGGCAGCGATCGCTGTAGTCTTTTTTGTATTACAATTCAATCTTAACGGCGCTAGTGCCTTAGAACTCAATGAAAAAACCCTCACCATCACCCTCAATGATGCGGGGGAATCGGTGACTTTGACTTCTGAACAAGCGACGGAAGGACAGAAACTTTTTGTCGCCAATTGTACTAAGTGTCACCTGCAAGGTAAAACCAAAACTAATAATAACGTCAGTTTGGGTCTGGGTGATCTGGCAAAAGCGGAACCTCCCAGAGATAATCTGTTAGCATTGATTGATTATCTAGAACATCCCACCAGTTACGATGGTGAAGATGATCTAAGCGAATTTCATCCCAATGTTAGCCGTCCCGATATCTTCCCAGAATTACGCAATCTGACCGAAGATGATGTGTATAACGTCGCCGCTTATATGTTGGTTGCTCCCCGTCTAGACGAGCGCTGGGGTGGTACAATTTACTTCTAAATTGCCCTCCATATATCCCTCGATCCCTCTAGATTTCTAGGGGGATTTTTGATTAGACAGCAAATAGTTGTAAAAATTCTTTGAGTTCATTTAATACTTCATGCTCAAAGTTCCAAATATGACGTTTGTTTTTCATAACATAATCAAATCCATTCATATTGCATTTCCTGCCAGCTTGTTTTTTGTCTTCTGTGGAACAGGTATCAAATCGTAAATAGTTACTAATCCAAAACTTATCAAAATCTTTGTCTTTAATCGATTTTTCTTGCTTGTTTAAACAATTTCTCCAGTCTTCTAAACAATCCGCATAGGTGGAATCTTGACTTTTAATCTTCTTGAGAACTGTTTCTAGTTCTCCTTGTCCTTCCACATTGGTAAAATAACAAGCAAATTCTGTGATTTGATCTTCTATTGTTGTCAATCTATAAAGCTGACTGGTTTCCCTAATATCTTCCGCTTCTGGATACACCTTTTTCAGACAATCGTTAAGCCAATTTAGTCGCTCTGTCTTAGTATCAGAATCTTGATCGATAATAATACCAACTTTAGGGATAGCTTTTTTACCAAGAGTCGCCTTAATTTCATCGAAAGTGCTGGTTAATTTAGCTTGATCTAAACCCTGTAAACATTTATAGTCATCTTCCTCAAAGCAAATCGGTTTATCTAACTGAATTTTGTTAATATTTAAGTATTTTACTAGGGCTTCGATAAAAATTTTATCATTCTTGCTCTCGACGATTAATAAGTTACTCACCTCTCACCTCATTGCCATGTTTTAAGGCGTACTCTAAAGTGCTTAATTGTCTTTTAATACCAATAATTTTATCAGTTCTGGGACTCCTTGCTAGTTCAAAATAGGCCCCCTGTTCTGGATAATATTCTAACCCCACATCGGCAAAAGCTTGGATCATCTCTAAACTATGGGTTGTGGCAAAAATTTGGCTATCTAGTTCGATAGCTAATCGGAATAAAGTTTTCCAAATATCTGGGTAAGCAGTATAGTGAAGACCATTTTCTATTTCATCGATAAAAATAATTTTTTGCGGATTAAGCAGCAGAGCAAAAATCATCTCTATCAGACGATTAATAGCTTCACCAAACAGAAATATGGGTAGGCGTTTTCTCTCTTTTCTTTTCAGATATAAATTTGGTTCGCCCAGAAAAAAACTTTCTATTTTCTCAATAGAAGGATCGAGAATTTGTAGAGCTTTTAGCACTTCTTCTTCCTGTTCATTAAAAACTATTTTAGTATAGGACTCGCTCAATTCTTCCAAAGATTTACTGACAGATGCGGCAATGATTACTGGTTCCTCATCACCTGGATCAGGTAAAGCGAGTATTCCCTCAGAACTAGCAATTAAAAAATAGTTCAGTTGACCATCATTTGAGTCATTCTTGAGGTGAAAACTTGTGTGAATATTTAAGATAGAAATAACTGATTTATTTTTAGCGATAAAATCGTATAATTTTTGTAAGTCTTCAGAGATGCCTAAAACGCCATCTTTAAGAGAATCGGAAATCGATATTTTTACCAATTTATCTCCTCGTTTAGATTGGGAGCCTTTTAACTCAATAATATTTTCTCTATCAAGATTGAATAATAAATTATCCCAGGCATTTTTGGGAACAGCCTGAACAACTGCTAAAGATTGCCTACGAATGATTCCTCTGATGTAGGGATGAATAGTATTTGGATAGGGATAACTATACAAAAATATTGCCTCTAATAGGGCAGTTTTCCCTGAATTGTTTTTACCGCCAATTAAATTAACTCGCTCAAAACCTTCAATTTTGGTATGCTCAAAACATCTAAAATTACTAATTTCAAGATCCTTAATCATGTTGACCTCCGGGCTGAATAAGCACAAACTTAGGGGTAGAAATGACCCCGGCAAGATGGGGATTTTTTTACTTAATTCTAGACGAGAATCGCCTCAAACTCTCAAAACGGTGACTATCCCCGACAGAAACTGCCGCCCTAAGAGATAATAGAGACAGGGATTTATTTACATTTCTTCATCATGGCTAGAGACTTACGAGGATTTATTAAGCTTTTAGAAGATCGTGGGCAATTACGCCGCATTAGTGCATCGGTCTCTGCCGATTTAGAAATTGCCGAGATCGCTAATCGGATGCTACAGGTGGGGGGACCGGCCCTACTGTTTGAAAACGTGCAAGGGGCCGAGTTTCCCGTCGCTATTAACCTGATGGGAACGGTAGAACGCATCTGTTGGGCGATGAACCTGAATAAACCCGAAGAATTGGAAGATTTAGGCAAAAAACTCGCCCTGTTGCAACAACCGAAACCGCCGAAAAAACTCTCCCAAGCGATCGATTTTGGTAAAGTGTTGTTTGATGTCCTGAAAGCCAAACCCAACCGTAACTTTTTCCCTGCCTGTCAACAGGTGATTTTAGAAGGGGATGAAGTAGATTTAAAGAAAATTCCGATGATTCGCCCCTATTCCGGCGATGCAGGCCAGATTATCACTCTAGGGCTAGTAATTACTAAAGATTGCGAAACGGGAACCCCTAACGTCGGTGTCTATCGCTTACAGCTACAGTCTCACAATACCATGACCGTCCACTGGTTATCCGTGCGCGGTGGGGCGCGTCACCTGCGAAAAGCGGCACAAATGGGCAAAAAATTAGAAATAGCCATCGCTTTAGGGGTCGATCCTCTGATTATCATGGCCGCCGCCACTCCTATCCCCGTAGATCTCTCAGAATGGCTGTTTGCGGGATTGTACGGCGGTTCTGGGGTACAGTTAGCCAAGTGTAAAACCCTCGATTTGGAAGTGCCGGCCGACTCAGAAATCGTCCTTGAAGGAACAATTACCCCCGGAGAGGTATTGCCAGATGGACCCTTTGGTGATCACATGGGTTACTATGGCGGTGTGGAAGATTCACCCCTGATTCATTTCCACTGCATGACCCATCGTCGTGACCCCATTTACTTAACCACTTTTAGCGGTCGTCCTCCCAAGGAAGAAGCGATGATGGCTATCGCGCTTAATCGTATTTATACGCCGATTTTACGGCAACAGGTGTCGGAAATCAGGGATTTTTTCCTGCCGATGGAAGCTTTAAGCTATAAAGCGGCGATTATCTCCATTGATAAAGCTTATCCCGGACAAGCGCGACGAGCGGCCTTAGCTTTTTGGAGTGCCTTACCCCAGTTCACCTATACTAAATTTGTCATCGTCGTCGATAAGGAGATTAATATTCGTGACCCCCGGCAAGTGGTTTGGGCAATTAGTTCTAAAGTGGATCCGGTTCGCGATGTGTTTATTCTCCCGGAAACCCCCTTTGATAGCCTCGATTTTGCCAGCGAAAAGGTCGGTTTGGGGGGGAGAATGGGAATTGATGCCACGACAAAAATGTATCCTGAAACTGACCACGAATGGGGGGAACCTTTGGAGTCGGATCCTGCCATGGCGGTCAAGGTTTCCCAACGCTGGTCAGAATACGGTTTAATCGATATTAATTTACAAGAAGTGGATGCCAATAAATTTGGCTACGAAATGTAGAGATATTCGACTAATCTGTCAGCTAAGAGGCATTTTAAAAGATTTAGAACCTTGTCTCCTGACAAAAGATGCCCAAACTTCAACAAAAATGATTCTACAGATAATGGTAAACCCAAAGGTCAATGTAGAGATTGTGGTGATCGGTGAGTGGGCAACCCTAACAATAAAATTATTTCGCTAGAGACTGAACCATAGACCTCTTGTAAAAATCAAAAATTGTTGTTAGGGTTAGTATCCGGTCGTCAGTAGTTAATAGTCATACTAAATCTGGTTATTAAAGACTGATTATTTATTCCCCTTTTTGCATGAGTGCATGAGTAGAAAACGGGTTTCTCCGAGAAACCCGTTTTCTGTGCGTTACTCAACGGATTTAGTATCAGGAGAATTAAGAACCAATAATAAGCGGTCTCTTCACATATTTTACGCAATTTAATCCTTATTGCTGCCGTTTTTGAATCTTCAAAAATTAACTATGCAAGAGGTTTAGTTAATTGAGCGGCTATAAGCTAAGACACATTTAAACCGCTTATTCTTAGATTAGCCAAATCTCCCCCAATCCCTTTGCTGTTGCAAGAGGGCCTCGTCTCAACAAGCAATTTAAATGCTTGACATAAATCCCGCAATAGTGCTATAATGAGAGACTGGCTTAAGCCAAAGACAGCAGGTTCGAAACAGCTTAAAAATACCCTGCCGAGGTCAAAGCGAGAAAACAGCAGCCAAAAAGACTAAAGAGAGATTTTTTCTGTCTTGGTCGTGCCTGAACTGATTCTCTCCACTCAACCCCGGCGCTACAAGGGGTTATTTTTGTGCCTGTGGAACCGGTCCCCCGCATACAGGAGGTGAACAAGGGATGGGGAGAAGCAGAGAAAGCAAGGGAGTAATTCTAGAAGAATTAAAAACCTCCCTGAGCGAAGCTCAATTAACGATGGTCATCGACTATCAAGGTTTAACCGTCGCCGAAATCAGCAATCTACGCCGCAAATTGCGCCCCACGGGAACGATTTGTAAAGTCACCAAAAACACTTTGATGGGATTGGCGATCGCTGAAGATAGTGGCTGGGAACCGATGAAAAGCCTTTTATCGGGAACATCCGCCTTTCTGCTCGTAAAAGAGGATATTGGTGGAGCTTTCAAGGCCTATCAAGAGTTTAAAAAAGAAAGCAAAAAAACCGAATTGCGCGGCGGTGTCCTCAAAGAAGGGACAAAAGGTCAACTGTTGACAGAAGATCAGCTCAAAGCGATCGCTGATTTACCGTCGAAAGAACAGTTAATCGCTCAGGCCGCTGGAGCAATCAATGCCATTGCCGCCAAACTGGCCCGCAGCATCAACGAAGTTCCCGCATCCTTGGCCCGTGCCGTCGATGCCGTGGCCCGTCAAGAAGAAAAAGAAGCGGCTTAACACCGCGCCAATCAATCACTTACAAACAATTAGGAGTCTAACCCATGTCTGCTGTAGCTGAAATCTTAGAAAAACTCAAAACCCTGACCCTCTTAGAAGCTGCGGAATTAGTCAAAGGTATCGAAGAAACCTTTGGAGTTAGCGCCGCCGCTCCAACTGGTGGCATCATTATGGCTGCTCCCGGGGCTGCTCCTGCGGCTGCTGCTGAAGCTGTGGAAGAACAAACCGAATTTAACGTCGTTCTCGAAGAAGTTCCCGCCGACAAGAAAATTGCTATCCTTAAGGTAGTGCGCGAATTGACCGGTTTAGGACTCAAAGAAGCGAAAGACCTAGTAGAAGCCGCTCCCAAAGCGGTTAAAGAAGGCACTAACAAAGATGATGCCGCCGCCATCAAGAAAAAATTGGAAGATGCCGGGGCAAAAGTTAGCGTTAAATAGATTGCCACTGATTCTGGGGATGTAATCTACATCCCCAGACAAGCCGAAAAGCTCATTTCCTGATACTATAGGATTGTTATAGCACTCTTGTAGGATGTCCAACCATGGAAAGCGTCGCTTACATTTTAGTTTTAACTATGGCTTTGTCGGTAATTTTCTTCGCCATCGCCTTCCGGGAACCCCCCCGGATTCAAAAGTAAATTTCTTAACTCCGTTTAGGTTAATAATTTTCTTCCCTGAGCCGCCCGCTTGTCAAAAGCAGGTTAGCGGCTCTGGTTTTCGTATTTAAAGGCTTAAATTAAAGGTTCCCCTCACCGAGCGCCTCCTATGCAGTGTCCTAATTGTCAGCATACCGATAGTCGCGTTTTAGAGTCCCGTTCCTCCGAAAACGGTCAGAGCATTCGTCGTCGTCGTGAATGCTTACAATGTAAATATCGGTTCACCACCTACGAGCGCATCGAATTCGTGCCGATCACGGTGATTAAAAAAGATGGTAAACGGGAGTCTTTTGATCGCTGCAAACTGCTCCGGGGGATCGTCCGCGCTTGCGAAAAAACCGGCATTCCCCACTCAAGATTAGAGGCGATCGTCAATGATATCGAATCCCGTTTGCAGCAAGACTCAAAACGGGAGGTAACAAGTCAGGAGATCGGTCAATTAGTCCTGGAATATCTCCGGCAAGAATCGGAAGTGGCCTATGTGCGCTTTGCTTCGGTTTACGGCAATTTTCAGGGAATTAGAGACTTTATCGCCGCTTTAGCGCTGCTGCAATCCTCCGAAATCGAACGCGCCTATCCTTCTTGGTCTCCAGTGGAAGAAGCCAGCGTGATCACCTCGTCTTAAATAGTTCCCGATTCAGTTATAATGAGGATCCCTTGTGCTATTTCAAGCCCAAGCTCTGGTTAGATTCTTAAAAGTCATTCTTGAGGCAGATTGCCTCCAAGAAAGCCGGATGCGGCAGTTCATCCCCTAGGCCCTGCCTAGAAACTAAATCGGGAGGCATCTCCTTTATTTAGAAACTGTACATCACATAGGAGGAAAAACCTACGGAAATTCCGAGGCCCAAACAACGTACATGACCACCCAAAAAACTGCAAACAAAAACATAGGCTTTACCCATGAAGATTTTGCCGCCCTTCTAGACAAATACGATTATCATTTCAGTCCGGGAGATGTTGTCGCCGGGACTGTTTTCAGCATGGAACCCCGGGGAGCGCTCATCGATATCGGTGCTAAAACCGCCGCTTTTATCCCCGTGCAGGAGATGTCGATCAACCGCGTCGATAATCCCGAAGAAGTTTTACAACCCAACGAAACCAGGGAATTTTTCATTCTTACCGACGAGAATGAAGATGGACAGCTAACCCTGTCGATCCGTCGCATTGAATATATGCGCGCTTGGGAACGGGTGCGTCAATTGCAAAAAGAAGATGCTACCGTGCGATCGAATGTTTTCGCCACTAACCGTGGTGGAGCATTAGTCAGAATTGAAGGTCTTCGCGGCTTTATCCCCGGTTCTCACATTAGCACCAGAGAAGCGAAAGAGGATTTAGTCGGTCAGGAATTGCCCTTAAAGTTTTTAGAAGTGGATGAGGATCGCAACCGTCTGGTTTTAAGTCATCGTCGCGCTTTAGTGGAACGCAAGATGAACGGTTTAGCCGTGGGACAAGTGGTAATCGGTTCTGTGCGCGGAATCAAGCCCTACGGTGCTTTCATCGATATTGGTGGAGTCAGTGGTTTACTGCATATTTCCGAAATCTCTCACGATCACATTGACACCCCCCACACGGTTTTCAATGTCAATGATGAGTTAAAAGTGATGATTATCGATCTCGATGCCGAAAGAGGTCGCATTTCCCTCTCGACTAAACAATTAGAACCAGAACCGGGAGATATGCTCAAAAATCGCCCGTTAGTGTTTGAAAAAGCGGAAGAAATGGCGATTAAATACCGAGAAAAACGTCTAGCGGAAGCGGAAGGCCGGACCGTCTCGGAAGTGGTGGAAGAAATCGAAGTTCCCCCCGCCTTGGAGGAGGAAGATTTAGTTCTCGCCGCTACCGAAGAGTAAGTCAGTTATCAGTTATCAGTTATCAGTTATCAGATTTGAGTTTTAAGTGTACAGTATTAAATAGAAGTTTCCTACTGTATTTTCACTGTTTACTGATCACTGAAACGTCTCCCAACTCCCCGTTTAATTTCAATCTTCAGAATAGCAACTCTGGTGCTCGGAATCTTTGGGCTCCACCACGCAACGACTTAAGGGCGATTATCGCTTCTTCATTACCCTTTTCAGCCTCGGCCTTGAGGTCAATCATTTTCGGGTTCTGGTCAATGGTCAGTTCAGTGATTTTAATTTCAGACATAGTACAGTTACCTCACTTTGGGTAAATTATTTTTCTTTAACCTGAGTTCGGGATAAGCTAAAACCCTAACGCCACCGTAGCCTAAAACTCCTATTCTTTCGTGGAAGCTATGGCAAAATTCCCTTAAACGGAACTGGTGTTCCTTACCTTCTAAAGTAGCACGAACGCGCGAAAAAAAAAGCAAGTCGCTTGACAAAAATTAACATTTGCTTTCAGCATACCCTAATACCAAAGGCGTTGCTGATTTGAGATATGAATCTTCTCTTGTGGGATTTTTAAAACCTAGACCCAAACTAACTTTTGGATGGGTGCAAGGTTGTCATTCATACCTTGATTCAGCAACGCCAAAGTTTCCTACTGTATTTTCACTGATTACTGTTTACTGGACGGCTACGCCGTGCCTTTGGCAACACTGAAACATCTCCCAACTCCCCGTTTAATTTCAATCTTCAGACACTGCCGATAAATCCTGTAATTCCAGTCATCTCCTCACTAATATTGGCATCGAGGAAACGATCCAAGTGATCAAAAGTGGTTCCGTAGGCAATAGTGCTATCGTGGTATCCTTTCAGACTGACGGTGTGTTGAGTAAAAACTTGGTGGAGATGGGGTAAACCGATGAGATAACTGTAGGTAGTGGCTCCGATGGCTAAATCCTTGCCCATTTCTTTGGTAGCCGACTCTAAACGAAAAGCGGCGTTGACTGTATCCCCGATCGCCGTATAATCTGGATGTTCACCGCTGCCAGTATTGCCGACCATGGCATAACCAGTATTCACTCCCGCACCGATGCGTAATTTAAAAGGTAAGGGATATTGTTCGCTTAAGGCGCAAGTCATGTTATTTAGTTGTATAATTGCTTGGAAAATTTGCAGGATATCGTCTTGATCGACTTCCTGTTGGCCGTGAAACCAGATAGCCATGATCGCATCACCAATATATTTATCTACCCAACTGCCGGAACTGCGGATAATACCCCCGGCATGGCGAAACCAACTGCCAATCAGAGAAGAAAGCACTTTTTCGTCTAATTGCCTGGTTAAAGCCGTAAAATTCCGCATATCTACCACCATCACCGATGTTAAGCGCCGTTCATGGAGGGCGGAGGTGAGGGTATCCCATTCTAAATTGCGCGGTTGCTTACTTACATGGGTGGGAGCAGGACGATAGAACTGCACCTCGGTTTTGCCAAAGGTGATCTGCTCTTTGCTATGGATAGTCACTGGAATGGCTACCCTTCTGCCATTGACAAAAGTTCCATTGCGACTACCGAGATCGATCAGATAAAAATCTCCTGTTTCCGTGGATTGTAAAATAGCGTGATTACGAGAGATACAGTGATCTTTAATCACGATATCGTTATCTTTGCTCCGTCCGATTGTCCAGTAAGATCTGCCCACAAGAGGGAAAAAACGCTGGCCCCTCTCGGTATGGAGTAGTAAATAGGGATTTTGTCCTGGTAGTATATCCACGGGTGCATAAGCGGCAATGGATAGAATGCACTAATTATTATATAGCTTATTCTATTAAGCCAGAGAAGCGGTAATCCAAAATAAACCATCGACTAAAATTGTACTCAATACGGCCCCGCTAAATGCCCACCAATGACATACCCTTTTTTGCAAAGGATAGATACCGATCGCTAAGAGCAGGTTGAGCAGCACAATCGCCCAACTGATGCCCCAGGGGGTCTCAATTTGGGCTAAGGCGTTATGAAATATCGACGATACTAGGTTAGGGTCTAGTTCCACGGTCATTAATTGTCGCCAGTAGGGAATTAGTCCCGTTAGATAGAAATATACATCGGTGATGGCCGTTCCTAATAAAGAACCCAGATAGAAAAGATTGCCCACTTTGCCACGACCTTTGTATAGTCCCCAGAGAACAAAGGGCAGTCCGATCGCTTCCATGGGAATATGGATCAACGGTTCCCAACGCCACCAACCCCAGTACAGAGAACCTGCTAACCAACTCCAACTAAAGCCCAAAAGTAAATCCCCCCAAAGACTGATTTTTTCTTGTTTGAGCAGCCAAATCCCTAACCCCACCCAGAAAAAGGTTAAACCTAGGCTAACTTCGGGATAGTAGCGCACTAGGGGCGCTTGTATGAATACGGGGACTGATACCAGAAATGCTGCTGTCCAAAAGACGGATTGACATTTTTCCCAGTTGGGGACTAGGGGTTTCAGGCGATCGGAATTGCTGGGAACTAGGGTAGAGTTGAGCAAAGGATTTCAGAATTGTTACGAAACTTTACTTACATTAATATACATCATTCTCTGTCCACTATATCCCCTCTAGAAGATTTTAATCAGTTAAAAAGGAAAATTGAGGGAGAATAACTGAGTGCTATCCTGTTAGAATCGAAACGACAGCAGCGATCGAGGAGTGAAACAAATATGCCGGCGGGCTATGAAGAAAATCCTAGAATGCCCCTAGATAAAGTTATTTTTGTTATTGCTTGCGTCTATCTAGGTTGGGTGGTGGCATGGCTCATCAGTCAAAAAAATGCCCCTATCTCTCAAAATAGCACGATTTCCCAAGAAGATAAAAAATTTATTGCCTATCTGCAATCATCCCTTGCTATTATTGATCGCCAAGGTCAAACTTCATCCCCCGATCCCAATCCTGCTGCCAAAAATAACCCTTCTCCAGTAGTGCCAGTTCTACCAGCACTACCCGCTAATTTACCGGTTAATAACACTCCCCAGATCATAGAAAGAATTTACGTTCCTGTTTATCCCCAAACCGCTGAAAATACTGCCAAACTTGTCCCAGTTACACCCTCAAATACTGACATTTCTGCACCACCATTACCAGCTGCTCCCCAAGGAAATCGACCAGTAGCAGCGGTTATTCCTACCAATAATCAGGTGAAAAATACCCTGGTGGGGGTGATGGATTTAGGCGATCGATCTACAGCTTTATTTGATAATAAGGGCATAACTACTCGTATTTCTCCGGGGGAATTTGTCAATGGTTGGACTTTAGTGGAAGTTGGCAATCAACAGGTTATTTTGTCTCGTAACGGCCAAACAAAAGTCTTAGAAGTGGGACAATCTTTTTAGGTTAAACGACGGATAAATTCCAGGGGTAAACCGTCTGTATCGGCAATAAAGGTGACTTCATAGACATGATCGCCGATCATCTGTTGTTGGGGTGGCAAAAGAATATTTAAAGGTTGATATAAATCGGCATCTTCTTGATGGGCTTGCTGAAAGTTATTTGTTAATTTTTCTAACCATTCTGGTAAATTGCTGACATTTTCTGTTAGGTCAAAAGACAAGTGATAATAACCGACATAATGCTGATCACCAAAGGCATCGGGTGCGGGTTTCGGTTGGGGAATTTGGATTAATTCGATGCGTCCGTTTAACCCGGTTAGCCAACAGGCCAAAGTATAACCCGTGGTGAATCTTTCCTCTAGGGTAAAACCGAGAAGTTGATAAAAAGCGATCGCCCGATGGATATTGGCGGTACGAATAGAAGCATGGTGCATTTTCAGGAGAAAGAATTATGAATTATGAATTATGAATTAGGAAGTGGGGAAGTGGGGTGTGGGGTGT
>NZ_JADEXY010000126.1 GCF_015206885.1 Microcystis aeruginosa LEGE 91341
GGGAAGTGGGGAAGTGGGGGAATTTCAACTAAAACCCTAAAACCCTAAAACCCTAACACCCTAAAACCCCAACACCATCCAACACCCAACCCCCACAAGGTTAAGATAAATAACCATAAGAACAATACTTGACTAGAGACACTGAAACCATGCCCCTTGATACCGCATCGATTTTAGAAGTATTACGTCCCGTTCAAGATCCAGAACTGCAAAAAAGCTTAGTGGAATTGAACATGATCCGCAATGTGGCGATCGATGGCGGAAAAGTTAGCTTTACCCTAGTTTTGACCACTCCCGCCTGTCCTTTGCGCGAATTTATCGTGGAAGACTGCCAAAAAGCCGTTAAACAGCTGCCTGGGGTGGAAAGTGTCGCTGTGGACGTAACTGCCGAAACCCCGCAACAAAAAGCTTTACCCGATCGCCAAGGCGTGGAGGGGGTTAAAAATATTATCGCCGTTTCCAGTGGTAAGGGCGGTGTGGGAAAAAGTACCGTGGCTGTCAATATCGCCGTCGCCTTGGCTCATTTAGGGGCAAAAGTGGGGCTATTAGACGCGGACATCTACGGCCCCAACGCCCCGACAATGTTGGGCTTAAATGACGCACAAGTGACCGTACAGGGCGCAAATGGCGAGATATTGGAACCCGCTTTTAACCATGGCATCAAAATGGTTTCCATGGGCTTTTTGATCAACCCCGATCAACCGGTAATCTGGCGCGGTCCGATGTTAAACGGCATTATCCGTCAGTTTCTCTATCAAGTCAACTGGGGCGATTTAGACTATTTAATCGTCGATATGCCTCCCGGTACCGGGGATGCACAATTAACTTTAATTCAATCGGTCCCCCTAGCCGGTGCGGTGATTGTCACCACTCCCCAGACGGTTTCTTTAATTGATGCGCGCCGGGGTTTAAAAATGTTCCAACAGCTAGGGGCGCGGGTTTTGGGTATCGTGGAAAATATGAGTTATTTTATCCCCCCCGATCAGCCCGATCGCTCCTATGATCTATTTGGGTCCGGTGGCGGGGAAAAAACCTCACAAGAATTGGGCATTCCTTTACTGGGATGTGTGCCTCTGGAAATATCCCTCCGGGAGGGCGGTGATACTGGTGTACCAGTAGTTTTAGGGCAACCAGAATCGGCCTCAGCTAAAGCCCTGATCGCGATCGCTCGTCAGGTAGCGGCGAAAGTATCCGTAGCAGCCTATAGTTAGTCAGTAAATGTGGGGAGAGAAATGGTGAGAAGACAGTCCCTTGTTAGTAGGAAACTAAGCGGTTTTAACGAGCAGTTTAGCTTTATTTTCCGGGATATAGCCCAAATTGATTGGCTTTTGTTCGTTTTGGTGACGGGTTTAACCGTTTTCGGTGGTTTAATGATTCGTAGTGCCGAAAGACATACCACTGCTCTCGATTGGTGGCAACACTGGTTATTCGGATGCGTGGGAGTGGCGATCGCTTTATTTCTGGCCCGTTGTCGTTACGAAAGTCTGCTGAAATGGCACTGGTTAACCTATCTTCTCACCAATCTCTCCCTAATCGCGGTAATTATCCTAGGGGTGACGGCGAATGGGGCGCAAAGTTGGATTAATATCGGCAGTTTTAACGTGCAACCGTCGGAATTTGCCAAGGTAGGTTTAATTATCACCCTAGCAGCCCTCCTACATCATCGTCCCGCCGATAATCTTTTTGCGATCGCTCGTGTCTTTGCCGTCACTGCCATCCCCTGGGTGTTAATTATGGCGCAGCCGGACCTGGGGACAGGATTAGTCTTTGGCGCAATTACCCTAGGCATGATTTACTGGGCTAATGCGAAACTGCCTTGGATGATTATCCTCTTATCTCCCCTCGCATCGGTTTTTCTGTTTAATTTACTTTTTCCTGCTTGGATTGTTTTAGCAATTATCATCGCTGTACTTGCTTGGTTTACCCTTCCCTACCGTTTTTTATCTACTTTCCTTGTGGTGGCAACTAATCTGGCAGTGGGTAAATTGGGCGAGGTTTTTTGGGGTTTATTAAAAGAATATCAAAAAGATCGTTTAACCCTATTTCTTGACCCAGAAAAGAATCCTTTGGGGGGAGGTTATCAATTAATTCAATCCCGCATTGCCATCGGATCCGGAGAATTATTAGGACGGGGATTACACCAAGGCACCCAAACCCAATTAAATTTTATTCCCGAACAACACACCGATTTTATCTTCACCGTAGTCGGGGAAGAACTCGGTTTTGTCGGCAGTATTCTAGTTTTAATAGCTTTCTGGTTAGTTTGTTGGCGTTTGTTAGTCATTGCTAATACTGCTAAAGAAAACTTTGGTTCTTTAATAGCGATCGGTGTTCTCTCGATGATCGCTTTTCAGGCAATTCTTAATATTAGCATGACCGTGGGATTAGCCCCGATTACAGGGATTCCTCTACCCTGGTTAAGTTATGGACGTTCATCTTTATTAACCAATTTTATCGCCTTGGGTTTAGTGGAATCCGTGGCTAATTATCGCCCCCGTAAGCGTTTGTACTAAGTAGTTATCAGTTATCAGTTATCAGTGAGCAGTGAGCAGTTATCACTGAGTTGATCTTGGGTAAGGGAGAGCCAATAACCGACATTAAAAAACTCTCTTTCACCACAAAACTCAGAAGTGTTGAATGTTAAGATTTTGAAGATCATGACCAAGTTATGTATTTGCTCTGATGATACCAAAAAGGACTGATACTAAATCCGTTGAGTAACGCACAGAAAACGGGTTTCTCGGAGAAACCCGTTTTCTACTCATGCAAAAGGCAAAAAGGGGAATGAATAATCAGTCTTTAATAACCAGATTTAGTATGATTATTGACTCCATTCCTAAAATACTGGTTTTGTGAAGTTTTATTGCAGGATTCAACACTTCTGCATAAAAATCTCGAATCGAAGAACTACAATTTAAATCATCCAATCTACTAATCTATTTATTTTTATGCACTTGCCTTTTGCGTGAGTGCCTTTTGCATGAGTGCCTGTCCTCATAAATAGCCGATAATCAAAGGATTTACTATGATTTAGCGGAAATTTTCTTAAATTTTTCTTAAATGCTTGACATTGGCCAGATTAGTGGTTACGATTTTTTCCATCACCCAAATAAAAGCAAATTATTTGCACAATCCCGATTCTGAAAGCCATGCACAGCAAAGCTTTTATGGGTAAGTACAGGTGGTTGTTTTTATCTGAGTGATTAAACTTGTTCACTCAAAATTACCAGAGGAATAACAATGGCATATCCCAACGATCAACAAGGTAAAGCACATCCTTTCTTTGCTCGTTTCTTGTCCGTAAGCAAAGAGGAATCTTCCATCAAGTCTCCTTCCCCTGAGCGTGAGGCTAACACCTACAAATACCCTTCTGACTGGGAAGATTTTTAAACTCAGATCACTTGAGTAATTACAGCACTTTTCTTGATTACACCGTACAGACAAAAAGCTAAAGGAGCCACTAAGCAAGGCTTGCAGCCAAAAAACTGCCCGTTGAAATCTTGGGAAGTGCTGTCAACTAACTTTAGTAATTACTCAAGAAAAAAACCAATACTGCAATAAGTCAAGCAAAAGCAAGACTTTTTGCAGCATTTTCTTGAGATTCCAATCAATAAAGACCCGCCCAAAAGCCTTAAGATGGGTTAAAATGTAAGGATTTGCAACTGATATGAAAGAATCGCCTAAAGTTGTTTTATTGTTGACCCATAGCGGCGATTTTTTTACGATTGACCGCGTGGCTGAGGCGATAGAAAAAAAAGGAGCCAAACCTTTTCGCTTAGATACTGATAAATTTCCCTTAGAGGTTCAACTAACGGCCCAATTTAATGGGAAAAAAAGTTTTTATCAATTAACCTATAACCATCAATCTATTGATAGTGAACAGGTGCAATCTGTTTGGACAAGACGTATTTGGCAACCTGAACTAACAGGGGATTTAGATCCTCAGTTTCGGGAGGCTTGTGTGCGAGAATCCCAGACGACTTTGGCTGGTTTTTGGGATAGTTTAAGGTCAGCGCGTTGGTTAGATAATTTAGCGCAAATTGAGAAGGCTAAAAATAAGTTATTACAACTTCGTTTGGCCTCAGAAGTTGGCTTGATTATTCCCCCCACTTTAGTGACCAATAATCCCGATGCTGCTCGGGAGTTTTTTTCCCAGGTTCAGGGACGAATGGTGAGTAAATTGTTAACTGCGATCGCCCGCAGTATGGAATCGCCAGAATTTTTTCTTTATACCAGTAGGGTGAAAGCAGAAGACCTTGAGGAAGCGGAATCTTTACGTTATTGTCCTATGGTTTTTCAAGCGGAAATTCCTAAACAATTAGAATTGAGAGTTGTCGTGGTTAATGGACAAACATTTGTGGGTGCTTTAGAATCTTCTCAGTATAATCATTCAGCAGTAGATTGGCGAAGACCGGGTATTGATCCGGGTGCTTGGCAACATCATACTTTACCCGATTCACTATTGCAGCAAATTCAGATTTTTATGGCTAATTTAGGGTTAAATTTTGGGGCATTTGATTTTATCTTAACTCCCGCAGGAGAATACGTTTTTTTAGAAGTTAATCCGGGTGGTGAGTGGGGAATGTTAGAACGGGATTTAGATTTACCTATTTCTCATGCGATCGCTGATTTTTTAGTCTTCGGTTGATCGACAAAGTTGGTGCTGAAAAAATTGTTAATCCTAAGTTTTCAAGGAGATTTATGACCGTTTTACTTGTTACTTTTAGCAACGATAATGAAAGTATTCCTCTGGTAATCAAAGCCATAGAAGCCATGGGTAAAAAAGCCTTCCGTTTTGATACCGATCTCTTCCCGACAGAGGTAAAAGTTGATCTTTACTCAGGGTATAAAAAAGGCGGAATTATTACCGATGGAGAACAAAAATTAGAGCTAAAAGAGGTTTCGGCTGTCTGGTATCGACGCATGAGATACGGACAAAAATTACCCGATGGGATGGATCGTCAATTTCGCGAAGCTTCTCTTAAGGAATGTCGGTTAAGTATTCGAGGAATGATTGCTAGTTTATCTGGCTTTCATCTTGATCCAATTGCGAAGGTAGATCATGCCAATCATAAACAATTGCAGTTACAAGTGGCGCGACAATTAGGTTTATTAATTCCGGGGACTTTAACTTCTAATAATCCTGAAGCTGTCAAGCAATTTGCTCAGGAGTTTGAAGCGACGGGAATTGTGACTAAAATGCTTTCTCAATTTGCTATTTATGGAGACAACCAAGAGGAAATGGTTGTTTTTACCAGTCCTGTTACTAAGGAAGATCTAGATAATTTGGAAGGTTTGCAATTTTGTCCAATGACTTTTCAGGAAAACATTCCTAAAGCTTTGGAATTACGCATCACTATCGTCGGTGAACAAATATTTACGGCGGCGATTAATTCCCAACAATTAGACGGTGCTATCTACGATTGGCGAAAAGAGGGAAGAGCGCTCCATCAACAATGGCAACCCTACGATTTACCGAAAACTATTGAAAAACAACTACTTGAATTAATGAAATATTTCGGTCTTAATTATGGTGCAATTGATATGATTGTCACACCAGATGAACGTTATATCTTTTTAGAAATTAATCCCGTTGGCGAGTTTTTCTGGCTAGAACTTTATCCTCCTTATTTTCCCATCTCCCAGGCGATCGCTGAAGTCCTCGTCAACTCATAAATCAACCAATACAGAGTCAGAGTATCTTATCGTAATTATCCTATCTGCTGAGGGACAGAAGTTATCGCTTTTGAATTAGCAATGGGGAGCGGAGAACAGGGAAGAAAACTGACGTACCTGATGACTCTGAATACCGCTATAAGTGTCACCGATGGGAGTGCGGGTAAGGTGAGGATTTGACTTGAGTAAGACGGCAATATATGTTACTATCACAGGGTAATCGCAGCTATATTGAAAAAGCTGCTACTCAAAACTAGGAATGACCATGAATTATCCTAATAGCGAACAAAGTAAAGCAATCCCCTTCTTTGCTCGTTTTTTATCGGTGGACCAAGACGAGGCTCCGACTCCCGATTCCCCCCCCGATTCTGAACCCGCTCCCGTTTGGACTTGGAAATGGCCTTCTGACTGGGAAGATAGTTAATTAATTTAAAGATTGCTTTCAGTAATTCATACAGAAAACAACCACCGCCATAAGTCAAGCAGGAGTAAGATTTATAGCGGTTTTTTGTTGCATTTAGAGTTTGCTAAACAAGTCAATTGACCAGTGGAGGCAGCAGTGCTTAGTCAAGTCAAAACTACTCTTCAGCAATTTCGACTTCTTTGGGAGCAACGGGTTCTTCGGCAGCAATTTCTACTTCAATAGCCTTTTTTAGGTTAAGTTTTAGAACTTGAGAAATTGGTAAACCTTCCACCTCATTAATCAGATATTCTTGAGTTTCTGTTTCACGACGCTTGAGATAGACCGTTTTCAGCAGTGCCTCAATGCCATAACCCGTCACAATGTCGCCAATAATGGTAGAGAGGCCTAAGACCCCAAGTCCACCAATTAGTCCCAGGGGGCCGCCTAACCCAAAAAGTGCGTAAATCATAGGATAGGCAGTAGCGCTGGATGCGGCAACGGCAATAATGAAAATAATGCCGGGGAGTCCCAGAGAAGCAAGTTTTTGAACAACTTCATCCAGAGAAATTCCCCAGGAGACAAGTTTTTTGTTGATTTCTGCGGGATTAATTCCCAGAAAATCATTGGGAATGGCCGTTTCAGTAGTTTCCGTCATTGATGAGACTCCTAAAATCACTAAGTTGGATTGGTTGGTCGGGATTTCAGTCATATGTCAAGCCTGATTGAGATGTTCTTAACCTGACTTTTAAACCCATTATATATCAGCTTGTAGGATGCGTTAGGCGATAATAATCTTGACAACCGCCGTAACGCACCACTTTTAAATTTTTGAAATACCTGATAAGGGTTAAGAAAAACTTTTCAATCTACTTAATTTCCAGACCAAGACTTTCTCTCTTGCTTCTATCAGATCCATGCCGATTTTTTCTAAAACTCGCTTTGAAGCTATATTATCGGGAGCGCAGCCAGCGGTCACTGTTTGCATACCAGATTGAGAAAGTGTCCAGTCCATCATTGTTTTTGTCGCCTCAGATGCGTAGCCTTGTCGTCGATATAACGGCGCTACTTGATAGCCAATTTCTACAGCATCTGTGGGTAAACCTGTAACATCAGGAATAATTTTGACCATCACATGACCAATAAGAGTATTGTCTCCTTGATGAATAATTAAACTCCCCCACCCCCACTCATTTTGTAAGGGGAATTGCTGCAAAATATTCGCAATATCAGGGAAAGCTTGAATCAACTCTTGTTCGGCCCAGTCAGCGGCAACTTTTACCCCCAAAATTGTTGCCAATTCATCGATACTTATAATTGCCGCTTTCAGAAGTTCAAGCTTTAAGGGGACTAAATATAATCGTTCCGTCACAAGTTTTTCCAGTGCTTTCATTTGATAAAATTCCTATACCAGTTATCAGTTATCAGTTATCAGTTATCAGTTATCAGTTATCAGTTATCAGTTATCAGTTATCAGCTATCAGTTATCAGTTATCAGTTATCAGTTCACTGAGAAAACTCCCCACACCCCACACCCTACACCCTACACCCTACACCCTACCCCCACGAAAAACTTTTTCAGCAGACCCTAGCTATATTCTCACCCATTTTAAGGCTTTTGGGTCTTTATCGTAACGATAATTAAAACCATCTTTGGCAGTAATGATTTTACCTAAACTGGCACGACTCCGGACGTTACTTAAAGAATAGTCAGTTAGGGACTGCATTTGTTGATGGGACAAACCTTCGGCTATTTCAGAAACTCCTGCAATTTCCGCATCATGCTCAGTTTTAACCTCAAACAAAGGCTCTATTTTTACCGCCGAAAAATCTTCTAATTTTTTTGACATCATGACCATGTCATTAACTTTCTTGCGCTGATAATCTTCTACAGTTGACAGCTGCCAATGGGAATTTTCTGTTAACTCTAAGACCCATCGATGATAATTAAATAAACTTTCCCGATGACCAACACTAATAAAAGTGGTTTCACTTTCCTGTAATTGCCGATATAAACTGGCTTCATTGGCCAAATCTAAAGCACTGGTTGCTTCATCTAAGATAGTAAAGGTAGGTTTAGTGATTAATAGTCGAGCAAAAGCTAATCTTTGTTGTTCTCCGAGGGATAAAATCTGTTCCCAATTGACTTCTTTATCTAAGCTATTTTTGTCAGTTAATAAATGTTGAAGATTGACTTTTTTTAAGATATTTTCTAATTCTTCATCGCTCAGCTGCTCATTGGTATGGGGATAAAGTAATTGCTGGCGTAAACTGCCAAGGATAATATAAGGACGTTGGGGTAAAAATAACATTTTAGCTAAAGAAGGACGTACTAAACGACCACTACCCGCTTTCCATAAACCGGCGATTGCTCGTAACAAGGAACTTTTTCCTCGACCACTGGGGCCAATAATCAGTAAACTTTCTCCCAAAGGGACAGAAACCGATAAATTCTCCACAATTACCTTTTCATAATCGGGAGTTTGTAGGGTAAGATTCTCAAAAGCTATACGCTCATCTTCCAGGGTGGTAATACGACTTAAGTTTTTCGGCTCTTCACTGGCAACTTTTAAGGCATCTGTCAAAGTAGCTAACCGTTCAATATAACTGGAAACTTTACCCGATGTTCCCCATTCAGTAATTAATTGTCCCAAGGCATTAGAAAAAAGAAAACAACATAAACTAGCTTGACTAATTTCTCCGTAATCGATTTCATTTTTAATAAACATCGGGGTCAAAATAAACATTGAAAATACACTAATCGCTGACTGATAACCTCGATTAAAAAGATTATTAAACCGTTCCCAATTGATCAGTTTTTCCGAGCTTTCAATAACCCGTTGAAAACGACCTTCAATGATTTTTTCTTCCTGCTCTTCTCCCTGAAAAAAAGCAATGGATTCGGCGTGGTTACGCACATGGGTTAAAGCATAACTATAATCCGCCTTATCATTAAGCTCCGATTGATTAATTTTGTTTAATTCTTGAGTTAGATAAATTGCTATTAAATTTCCTGCGATCGTATAAATTACTAAATAAACCGCAATTTGCCGAGAAATTGTCCAAAGAATAATCGCAAAAGTAATCATTTGTAACCCTTTTTCCACGAAGGTGATTAACAACCTCATGGTCATGGTCGTAATTGGTTCAATTTCTTGAGATAATCTTTGATCGGGATTTTTTAAGGTCGAGGTAAAATCAATGTTATAATAAGCGCGATCATTGAGATATTTTTTAACGGTTTGTTTCGTTAACCACTTATACCAATCCAATGCCACTCGACGACGAATAAATTGAGAAAAAGCAAATAACCCCGTTGTTCCTATAATCAACAAACTGGATAACCACAGCGTATTGAGATATTTAGAAAGGTCTCTATCTTCAATAATAATATCGAGTACATAACGATTCCAGTAGCTACTAAAAGCTTCTACCCCGACTGTTGCCAAGATACTTAAAAGGATCAAAGATGACATTCCCCAAGAAATGATCACATCTCCAAAGGCACGTCCATTTAACTCCGTTGGATACCAATAGGGTTGAGCGACAATTTTTAGGCTTTCCCAAAATTGACCAAATAGTGAAAAGGGATTCTTGGCGGACTGAGCAGACACAACAGGGTTTTCCGTTGCTTGTTTAGTAGTATATTGAGACATCTAGATCCAATTGGCAGTTCTTTTACTGTTCTCTTGACAACTCGCTATCATATTGTAGCGGCAGAATTACCTCTTGTTGTCTTTTGTTGACATTTTTATCTAGAAGTAGCACTTTAGATACTAATTACTGTTTACTGATCACTGAAAAACCCCATCTCTCAATCTCCGTCATCCTCAAAATGATTAGCTAGTAGGAATTTTCGACTGGTATTCAACTCTTGCCAAAGCTGGTTAATTTTCTCGTAAGCTTCCGTGGAGGTAAGCTTTCCCCCCGTGTGTAAACCAGCGATAAAAGAGACTCTCAGGGCGAATTCCTGCAAATTAGCGTTAAAAACCAAATTTTGTGGCGTGAATAAACCCCTGTAGCTGGTTTTAGGGTAGAGAAAGTTATCTTTAGAATTGAATTTTTCCATTGTGACCAACCCCCCAGTATAGGATACCTACATTATTATATTACTTAACCTTTTGTTAACTTAAGCTTAACCTAAGAATTTGAACCTGTCTCTAGATTCTTAAGAGAGTAGCTGCTGAACTTGATTAGCTGCCGCTATCCCAGAAGTTAAGGCCGTTTCTAGGGAAGAATTTCTCGATAAATCTCCCCCTTGACACCAATCACCACAGGCAACTAGAGGTAAAGGACTACTAACACTTAAACAGGGTACAGCTAAACCCTGACGGACTAAAGCATAACGCCAACGGTGAATCTGAGACCAATCTGGGAGAGGCAAAGAAGCACGAGCGAGCAAATCTAGCTTAACTGCTTCTAAATCCTCGCTATCGAGATATTTAACCGCAAAATCGGCACTACTATGCACAACAAAGACATAATCAGGGGATGATTGCCGTTTACTGCTATCAAGTCCTAACCAAGCGATGGCGGTAGAGGGAGTAACTGCGGGTAAAGAATCGCCATAACCCGCCATTACCGTTAAACAGGGATCGTAAACGATTGATCGCAGTTCTGGCATAGTAGTTATATGAGAGTTTTCTAACAATAACGCTGCTTGCGGGGCGGGAATAGCCAGGACAATCACGGAAAACTCCCCCCGAATTTGACCGTTATTGTTTAAAACCCATTTTCCCTGATGATTTTCCAGACGAGTAACCAGAAAATCTCGTTCAATTTCTAAACCTTGAGCTAAAAATTTCGCCACGCTATTGATGCCAGAAGGAGCAACATAGCTAGAATCAAACCAAGAAGTAACTATATTCTCTCTTAGAAGATTATCAATTAAAGCCGCCGTTTTTTCGCCCTGAACAGTCAAAAAAGGCAAGCCATGATCCACAGCCATCTCTTGATTAGCTCGATTAACCCGTCGCGTGGCTAAACGACCACCAATGCCTCTAGACTTATCAAATAGCTTAACAGTATAACCTCGATCGCACAGCTGACGAGCGCAGGTTAACCCGGCTAAACCCGCACCAATGATCCCAACCTTAATCGAAAAATTTGTCACTAGCCTTCCTAATCCTGTAAACCCTTGAGTTAATATTAGTAGTAATCAGCACTAGCGAAACTGATTTGATTATTGGGGCTGAGGAGGACAAACCACATTGGACGAATTACGCACAGCTTTGGAGTTAGCCACCGAGGAGGAACTACAGCAAATCACTAACATCCTCTTTTGCCGTCGTTTTAACCCTCTCGATTATCTACGAGCGCCGGACGCAATCGCCGTTCAAAGTCAAGATTGGGAAAGTTGGTTAGATAGCGTCGAGGATCGTTTTCGTTATCTGGCTGCCGATGGTGTGACAGTATTAAAAGGTCAAACCGAAAAAGTTAGTTATCGTCAAATTCTCGTCCGTGTCTGTCATTTCCTCAAGGTTCCTTACTCCCAAAAAATGCCGACAACGGAAATTGAAGCGGAAATCTATCTTCACCTCGTTAACAAAGCTTGGAAACGTCTCCCCCCATCGGAACAAAAATCCCTCTCGATTCAAATTCAAAAAGCGCTCGCGGATTGCCACACTCCCCAACCCTTACCGGTTCACCTACAACACAATCCCCTTGATATAGTCCTCAAAGGCAGTAGCGTCATCGCCATTAATTCTATCCTGAAACCGATTCTGCTCAAACATATCGCTCAGCAGTTTGCTCTTCATTTTGTCCGCTATCAAGGGGCAAAAACTGCCCTAGTCCAGGGTGGGGCAATTGTTAATCAAATCGCCCTACAAACGGCTAAACAGGGCATGACTAGGGCGGCGGCCCGCTACGGAGCCGTCAGAACCGTGTTAAGTTTGGTAGGACCGGCTTTATGGGGTTGGTTTATTGCTGATCTCGGTTGGAAAGCGATCGCCACTGATTACGGCCGGATTATCCCGACTATTTTTGCCCTTGCCCAAATTCGTCTGACTCGTGAGGATTGTTGGCAACCTGCCTAGCTTGACATCCTCGCCGCCCTAAAAGTGCGGCGATTCCTAAACCTCACGATTTAAGTTTCTGCTTCCACCACCGTCGCATACCACAGTTAAAAAACCATGTACTGTCTTACACAGAGTCCACAGACTTT
>NZ_JADEXY010000127.1 GCF_015206885.1 Microcystis aeruginosa LEGE 91341
GGGGATAGACGATTGGGTACCCGCGAGTAATTCCGGGGGAGGATTGAAACTGGGACTATCGGCAGTTAGATAGATATGACTGAGATTTTGACCTGCTAGACTGCGTTTAGTAAAGCGCCAGCCATCGATGAGATAAATTTGGATTAAACCGGTCCCTAAACCTTTTGTCCGTCCAATAATCACCTCCGATTGTCTGGGATTGCGGGGGGTTCCCACGAGGACTAATTCCCCGTTGCGTTGTACGATACGCAGCAGGTATTCTAAACCGTAATCTTTGCCCTGAATGCGAAGGGAATAACCGTTACTGTCGGTGGCCCGTTCACAACTGCCGGTAAAATCGAAATCGAGGAGGAGAGGCTGAACAATGGTCGGTTCTCTGCCATTTACCGCCCAACATTGGCGTTTTCCGGGGATTTGTTGCAAAATCAGTAAATCGTATTTACCGTTACCGTAGGGACGGGCAATAGCGATAAAATCCTCTTGATTAACTTCTCGTTGTTCAAAGAGAGTTGCTTGACTGGGTGTCGTCAGGAGACAACCCCCCAGAAGTGAAAACAGTAGGGTAAATTTTAAGGATGATTTTAGATTCATAAATAGGGTGTGTTGTTATGGAGATCGTACTTGCATTTATTTTATCGATCTAGACGCAAGCGAGAGAATTTTGTTTTCAAAGGAAGAGACTCGACCTAATCCACAGTAGGATAGAGATTGCTAAAAATTGACCCTTGAGTAGAGTGGCAACAAGATGGCGAAAGCGGCGATTATTGGATTGGGAAGATCGGGAATAGCAGCGGCAAGATGCTTAAAACGGGATGGTTGGCAGGTGACATTAAGCGATCGCTCTGATTCTCCCAGTTTACAAGCAACCAAAACCAATCTGGAAAGGGAAGGAATTATTGTCAATCTTGGTCAAAATCTCAGTCTAGAGGCAGATTACTTGCCTAATCTTATCGTGGTAAGCCCCGGCGTGCCTTGGGATGCCCCGATTTTAATTACTGCCAGAGAAAAAGGCATCGATACGATCGGAGAATTAGAATTAGCTTGGCGTTATCTGCAATCTTCCCCCTGGTTGGGGATTACGGGGACTAACGGCAAAACCACCACCACCGCCCTCTGTGCCGCTATTTTTCAAAAAGCTGGGTTAAATGCCCCTTCCTGCGGTAATATCGGCTATGCTGCCTGTGAATTGGCTTTAAAAGCCGATAAATACGATTGGATTATTGCAGAGATTAGTAGTTATCAGATCGAGTCCAGTCGGGATTTATCGCCGAAAATCGGCATCTGGACAACTTTTACCCCCGATCACCTCAGTCGTCATCAAACCCTGGAAAATTATTATCAGATTAAAGCCTCTTTACTGCAAAGAAGCGATCGCCAAATCCTCAACGGTGATGATCCCTATCTGCGTCAAATCGGTGTTAGTCAATGGCAACAAGCTTATTGGACTTCTGTGCAGGGCAAAGAGGCACTCTTAGGCGATCCTAGTCGTGGTGTTTATCTGCAAGATAACTGGATCGTGGCTTTTGGCGAATTAATTGCCCCGGTTAATCTCCTGAAAATGGTGGGGAGTCACAATCAGCAGAATTTGCTTATGGCTGTGGCCGCCGCTAGATTGGCAGGAATCGAGAAAAAAGCCATTACCGAAGCGATCGCCACTTTCCCCGGGGTTGCCCATCGCTTAGAGTATATTTGTACCTATAAGGGATTAGACTTTATTAATGATAGTAAAGCAACTAACTACGATGCCGCTGCCGTGGGCTTACAATCCGTCCCTAGTCCAGCGATTTTAATTGCGGGGGGAGAAGCGAAAGTAGGGGATGATCGGGCTTGGATCGCTGAAATTAAGGCAAAAGTCGCCACTGTGCTGCTGATTGGTGACGCTGCCGCCGATTTTGCCCGTCGTTTACAGTCAGCAGGTTATCAAGATTATGAATGTGTAGAGACGATGGACAGGGCAGTTCAACGCGCAGCTGAACTAGGACAGGCAAAAGAGGCTAAAGTGGTGTTATTATCCCCCGCTTGCGCTAGTTTTGACCAATACCAAAGTTTTGAACATCGCGGCGATCACTTTCGGCAATTGTCCTTACAGTTGTAGGGAATTATGAATTATGAATTATGAATTATGAATGGGGAAGTGGGGAATTTCAACTAAAACCCTAAAACCCTAAAACCCCAACACCCTAAAACCGTGTTGCAGACGACTTTTGTTGCCAAAGATACTCTTTTTTGGCTAAGTTATGAATTATGAATTATGAATGGGGAAGTGGGGAATTTCAACTAAAACCCCAACACCCTAAAACCGTGTTGCTGACGACTAAGAAGCAATTTTTGTTGCCAAAGATACTCTTTTTTGGCTAAGTTGGGTAAGATCAGGAGGAGTTAACCAAAAAATTAAGAGAAAAAAACGTGCTGGGATCGTCCTTCCATCTTGATCATCTTTTTAAAAAGCCGCTGATTGCCTGTCTTTCGTCCTGTGTTGCCGTTTTGCTACCGATCCCAGTGTTAGCGGCACCGGTGGCAGTGTTAAAAAGTCAGGAAAATGCCAATCAATGGACAGCTATCACCGAACGTTTACAAAATGTCGGGGTTAGTTACTGTATTCTCCAGAGTAACCAGTGGCAAAGCGACGCGGATTTAAATAAAATTAAGGTTCTCATCATCCCCAACGTCGAGACTATTTCCGGTTTACAAGCCGGTGTCTTGAGTCGTTGGCTGAATCGCGGTGGTAAAATTATTGTCACAGGTCCGGCGGGGAATCTTTCGGAACCTGCTGTGCGTAATCAACTGCGATCGCTATTTGGGGCTTACTGGGCTTATCCCCACTCCCAAGCTTACACCCTGCGACCGACTAATTTAGGTGAACTGAAAAACCAAAAACCTTTAGCCAGCAGTCTCCTCGGTGGTGTGGTTATCCCCACGGGAGTTAATAGCCAAACCGTCGCCGTCTGGGGGGCGCGCAATAATCCCCCCGCCGTTGTCCTCAATAATAACTCGATCTTTCTCGGTTGGCGCTGGGGCAGCGATGCCGTCGCTAATCTCGCCCTCGATAGCGCTTGGTTAGAAACCGCCCTGCAACGCTACGGCATTAATCGCAGTTCTTCTCTTAACACAATTGCGCCCTATTGTCAAGGGCAATCAACAATAGTTAATAATATTAATAATACCCCAACAGCGACCGCACCCCGTCGCCCTTTACCCCAGATTTTAGAAAATCCCCCCAGTGAAACAGCGAGATTAAGTCCGAATACCGAGGCAATTCCCCCCAGAGCGAGCCTAACTCCTCAACAAATTAGCCAAATGAGCGCGGAATTGCAGGGATTAATCGGGCGTTATGGGGCGACTCTCTTAGCTTTAGAAGCCAGTAATAGTAATATATCCAATACTGATAAATCCTTAGCACAAGCATTTCATAATCGGGCGAAAAATTCCCCCACCTCGGATGGGGCGAGACGATTCCGTTTAGCCCTGGAAAATGCCCAAGGAGCCTTAAATAATTTTCAGAATTTAATCGCTCAGGGGGACTATACCCAAGCGCGGGAATTTTGGTTACAAGCGCGGCGAAATCTTTGGGATAATTATCCCACTAATCGACAATTTGCCCAACCAGAAATACGGGCAATGTGGTTAGATCGAGGAACGATCGTACAAGCTAAAAATGAGGAGGATTTAGCTAAAGTATTTGATCGCATGGCGGCAGCGGGTATTAATGTGGTCTTTTTCGAGACAGTTAATGCTAGTTATACTATTTATCCCAGTCAAGTTGCCCCCGAACAAAACCCTTTAACTAGAGGTTGGGATCCCCTAAAAGTTGCCGTTAAATTAGCCCATGAACGTAATATGGAAATACACGCCTGGGTGTGGGTTTTTGCGGCGGCTAATCAAGCTCATAATAAAGTATTAGAGCAACCATTAGATTATCTCGGTCCAGTTTTATCGCGTAATCCCGATTGGGGGGCAACTAATAAAAGTGGTGGTTCTTTTGATTACAGTCAAGGCACAAAAAAAGCCTTTTTTGATCCTGCTAATCCCGACCTACAGAACTATCTTTTATCTCTTTACGAGGAAATTGTCAAGAATTATGATGTGGATGGCTTGCAGTTAGATTATATTCGCTATCCCTTCCAGAGTCAAAATTCTCATCAAACCTATGGTTATGGTAAATCCAGCCGGTGGTTATTTAAACAAATGACAGGAGTTGATCCCATTACTTTAAATCCCCGGGGTGCTTTATGGGAACAATGGACTAGCTTTAAAATCCGTCAGGTTGATACTTTTGTCTCCCAGGTTTCTACTCGTTTAAAACAGATTCGTCCCCAATTAAAAATGTCGGCGGCGGTGTTTCCCCTAGAACAAAAAGAACGGTTATATCGTATTCAACAAAACTGGGAGGAGTGGGGACAAAATCAATGGATAGACCTGATATTTTTAATGACTTATGCTCTTGATACAGGGACTTTAGAAGATAAAACTAAGTCTTTATTTGATCGCAAAATTGCAGGAAATGCTCTGATTATACCCGGTATCCGTCTGTTAAAAGTACCCGATCAAGTCATGATCGATCAACTACAATTTATTCGCAATCTTCCCACTTCGGGATTCGCTCTTTTTGCCACAGAAAATCTCAATCCCAACCTGCAAACAATTCTTAATCGCATTCAGGGATCGATAATTACGAAAAAATCTGAACCTTTACCTCACCGTGAACCCTTTAAAACGGCAGCGGTGCGGTTTAATTCTCTGCGTCAAGAGTGGAGTTTTTTAATAGTTAATAATTTATGGGCAATGGAAGAAGGAACCCTAAAAACTTGGGGGCAAGAAGTGGACGAAATGGCTAATATATTAGAACAATTAGCTACTAATCCCAGCCCTCGCAATTTGACTTTAACTCAAAATGCTCTAAAGCGATTTAGCTATCAATTTAAATCTGTGATGTCCAGACAAAAAGATTTATCTGTTTATCAAATACAAGTCTGGGAAAATCGCCTCGCCACCCTACAAAGTCTCCTAAGTTATGGTCAAAGGGTTGAGTTTTAGGGTAATTGCTATAAAATAAAGTACCAGCTAGAATGGCGGAATGAGAATGTACCATTTAAGACAAGGGAAATTTTGTTATAATTGCTTCTGGATAACCCCGATTCCTTTCTTGGATAAATAAATGCCTTTTTTGTCAACAACTAACGAGATACTGGTTTTAATTCATGATTACGAAAACATTTAATCGGCGACTATGATAACTATAAATAGACAAGTATTTTCTGATATTTCGCCAGTCAGACGGGACGAAAAGGACGAAGCTAAATCTTCATTTTCTAGTTATTGAAGTTCTTCAAATGGATAAAAATGTCACTAATTACGAAGACAGAGTTGGCTCTTTTATTTATTGGCAAACCTATCCCATCAATTATCTATATTCTCAAGTAAAATGCCCAAAATTCGTCTTTTAGCTAGACCAAGTAATATCTTTTTTCTGTTATTAATTTTGGCGATTATTTTTAATCCTTTCGTGATTGTCAATGCGGGAGAGAGAGGGGTTTTAATGGTTTTTGGTCAAGTACAGGAGAAAATACTTAATGAGGGTATTCACGGGATTATTCCTGTTGTTAACACGGTAAAAAAACTAAGTGTGAGAATCCAAAAACAACAGATAGCGGCCGAAGCTTCCTCCAAAGACCTACAGGAAGTATTTACAGATGTGGCACTGAATTGGCATATTTTAGCATCAGAAGTTAATAATATTTTTCAACAAATTGGCGATGAGGCGGCTGTCATTGAACGAGTGATCGATCCAGCAGTGGAGGAAATTCTCAAGGAAGTTATGGCTAAATATACCGCCGAAGAATTAATTACTAAACGGGAGGAGGTGAAAGGAGAAGTAGATATTCGTTTGAGCGAAAGACTGAAAAATTATCATATCGGTGTCGATGATATTTCTTTGGTTCATGTCAACTTTTCCGATCGCTTTACCGATGCAGTGGAAGCCAAACAAATTGCCGAACAGGAGGCCAAAAAAGCCGGTTTTATGGTGCTGAAAGCCTTGAAAGAATCGGAAGTAAAAATCAATCTGGCTAAAGGAGAGGCGGAAGCTCATCGCATTCTCCAAGATTCCTTAAGTCCAGAAGTTTTACAGAACAAAGCGATCGAAAGATGGGACGGTAAGCTCCCCCTATTTATGGATGATAATCTGCTTAAGTCCCTTGAATTGGTTAAAGATAAGCGAAAAACTAGATGATAAAAACAATTTATTAAAACCAGAAAAAAGAATACTTGATTTTATTGAAGTTCACTGCGAGGAACTCCTCTATGCTGTTTAAATCCCGAAAGACAAAGCAGAAATTTAACCCTGATTACTGGCGAGATCATTCGGCCAACGAACGTACCTATCTGTCTTGGATGCGTGCCTCGATCGCTTTGATGGGTTTTGGTCTGGTCATTTTGCGTTTACGGACAGCATCTTCGTCATCTCTAGGACTAGGTTGGTTGTTGGGTTTTGTCTTCGCTATGGTGGGATTATTAACCGTTGTCATCGCCACGCGCCGGTATTTTCTCATCCGGCGAGCGATCGATAATAATAGTTACAAACCTGCTCAAGTCTGGATTATTTGCTTTAGTATAGCGATCGCTTGTCTCGGGTCAGGAATTCTCTATTTTGTCGTCACCAGTCCCGATAGCGGTGGAGTAGAAAGCATCGGTTTCGATTAAAACCCCATCCTCGCAGGGAGCGGGATGGGGAAAAAATTGCTCGATACAGGTGGTAAAATCCAGATAACTACTTAGAATTGCCCATTTTCCGACCTTTCCCAAGAAGGGGCGAAAGGTGGACAAATTAAAGGACAGGCACGCCAATGACTGTGGACAGGGACTCCCAAGCGTTGACAATAGCCATTTCCTCTCCCCTGAAACTTATAAAACCGACAGTAACGACAGGTAGAGGAACAACTGGCAACTTTCGGGAGAGGATTTCCCGTGGTTTCGATCGCTGTTAGTTTTAGGGATAGGGTGGAAATGGTGTCTAGCATGGAAGTCTCCAAGGCTAACGGGGTTCACTAGCGACTCTTACCGTACCTAGTCCCAAATTATGTCACAGTCGCCCATCCTCCCGGAGTATAACGATTGACACGCTCCTAAAAAATTGAGAAAATCCCTTGCTGCTAGAACTATTCCACCACAACACGCTTAGAAAAGCCCCAACTTAACGAGATCGCCACCATCATTAATACCATCCACTCTGGCGGCAAATAGGTTGGTTGACAAGCTTTTAATAGCAATCTTCCCCCTACCGCTAAAACCGTCAGATAGGCCGCATCTTGTAGGTAAACAAACTCAGCCAACCACCTGACAAATAAACCGGTTAAAAATCGTAGGGCTAACATTCCCAAAATACCACCAGTGAGAAGAATCCAGAATCGATCGGCTAGGGCGATCGCTGTTGTCACACTATCGAGGGAAAAAGCCATATCTGTAAAAGCAATCAGAACAATAACACGGCCAAAAGATTCTATGGCGAGATTAGGGGCAAAATTTTGGTCTTCTATGTCTATATCTAAAAATTTCTGGCAAAAATGCTTACCTGCTAACCAGAGCAGATAAATAGCACCCAGTACCTCCACCTGCCAGAATTTAACTGTCCAACTGGCACTCACTAACATGGCAACTCTTAATACAAATGCCCCCGCTAACCCCCAGTTTAAAGCTTGGCGTTGTTGTCTGGGGTCGGGAAGTTCTCGCACCAAAGCCGCTAGGGCGACGGCATTATCGGCCGATAGAATGGTTTCTAAGACTGCCAGGGTGAGAATAGTGCCGCAAGTGGTTAGAGAGAGATTTTCGGCTATATCGAGAATTTGAGGGGACATATAATTATATTTTTACTTTTATGACGTTGTAGATGCGTCTTGGTATTTCCTGCTAGGATTCTTGACTATTTTTTTGTCGGTATCAATCCAAGGTCAAGTTCTTGAGCTTGCGATCGATGGTCAGATCTACTGACAACACTCTCCTTCCCTAGGATTTTGGCCGGACACTATTATCTTAGATAAGGGACAAGCATAAAAGCAAATATTCTTAATTGTCGTTTTAATAAATAAAAGTGATGGAACGGCGAGGGGGCTTCCCAGCTTTGCATAAAGCAAATTTATGGATTTGAAAACAAAGAATATTTGTTTTTATTAAAGCCATTGCCTAGAGTGAAAACAGAGACTCAATAAAGATCACTCAAGGAGATCAAAAACGATGAAACCGATTACAGGCCCCCTCACTCGATCGCTACTGACAGCCTTGTGTCTATTGCTAATCACAGTTTTTTCTTGCTTCCATCCTGCCATCGCTAGGGCCGTTACCACCACCAGTGCCGCAGCTCCTAAAACTGCCGTTGTTGAACCAGTTTCGCCACCGTCAGCTGCCGATAATCTGCAAAAACTACGGGAAACTAACGCCTGTGTCGGTTGTGACTTTAACGGAATTAGCCTCAAAGATTTAAACCTGTCCTCAGCCAATCTAGAAGGAGCAAACCTCAGCCAAGCGGATCTAGAAAGAACAAACCTACAGGGTGCTAACCTGAAAGGGACTGACCTCCGGGGAGCCGACCTCGGCAAAACTCTCCTAGCGGAGGCCGATTTAAGCGGGGCCAATCTCTTAGGTGCAGATTTAGAAAAAGTCAACCTGCAAGGGGCAAACTTAACCAACGCCAATCTGCAAAAAGCTGACTTAGAGAAGGCCAATCTCACTCATGCTCGTTTAGAAGGTGCTAACCTGCAAGATGCGGACGGTGAAGGGGCGATCGGTGTCGATCCCAATCAGTTTAACAGTTGATACAGGAGCCTAGTCTCGTAAAATAGCCAAAGACAGAGGCTATCCCTAGCTAATGCCTTAAAACTCGGTGACTATTGGTTAACTTCGATTTTATGCCCAGTTTTTTCGTTTCGAGTAAAATAGGTGTGTTTTCTGGTATTTAGCCAAGAGTCCTTAAGTTTAGCGATAATCTCAGTTTTAGCGGGTTTATTCGGGCAAATAGTGCCAAGAGCGTGAGCATACAAGTCAGAGCGCACCAAATCGGAACCCTGCTAAGATTTCTTGATTTTATCTCGTTCGGCCGAAGTGTCCCCAGAAATTTGATAGGAATAAACCTGAAATTTTCTTGGCTGATATTGTGATCACCCTTAACATAGGGTTTACCGTTGACCAAGAATCTCTCGATAGGATAGGGTGTCAGAGTTTGGTTGTCAGTCGTTTGATCGCTGTTCCATCAAGCTTTTTTTTGTTTGGGGTCTTTCCTCAGAAAAATTTGCTATGATATAAGGGACTATTTAGTATTTGGTAAAAATAACCATAAATGCCGCCGTGTTCACAACTGTTCAACCCGCAAATCGATCGAGCTTACCTGATGACCTATTTACAGCAATTAAAGAGCTTAAACGGGAATTAAACGCTGTTATTCTGGCTCACTACTATCAAAATTCTGACATACAGGATATAGCTGATTATATTGGTGATTCTCTCGGTTTATCCCAGCAGGCTGCCCAAACCCCAGCAGACGTGATCGTATTTGCGGGGGTTCACTTCATGGGAGAGACAGCTAAAATCTTAAATCCGGATAAGTTAGTATTGCTGCCGGATTTAGATGCGGGATGTTCTTTAGCTGATAGTTGTCATCCTAAAGATTTTGCTCGTTTTAAAGCCCAATATCCCGATCATATCGTGATTTCCTATATCAATTGCAGTGCAGAAATTAAAGCCATGAGTGATATTATCTGCACCAGTTCCAATGCAGTCAAAATAGTTAACCAAATCCCTGCTCATCAACCGATTATCTTCGCTCCTGATCGCAATTTAGGCCGTTATGTCAGTCAGCAAACTGGTAGAGATTTAGTTCTCTGGCAGGGTAGTTGTATTGTCCATGAAACTTTTTCCGAACGCAAGATAATAGAATTAAAAGTCGCCCATCCCCAAGCAAAAATTATCGCCCATCCTGAGTGTGAACCATCGGTTTTACGCCATGCCGATTATATTGGTTCTACGACGGCACTATTAAATTATTCTCTAAAAAGTTCTGAAAAAACCTTTATTGTCGTCACAGAACCGGGGATTATTCACCAGATGCAAAAATCGGCCCCAGAGAAAATATTTATACCCGCACCAGCTTTGAATAACTGTGCTTGTAATGAGTGTCCCTACATGAGACTGAACACTCTCGAAAAATTGTATCTCTGTATGCGAGATAAAACTCCAGAAATTACTATTTCTGAAGATTTAAGAGTTAAGGCACTGTTGCCGATTCAAAGAATGTTAGAAATGTCTTAATCAGTTATCAGTTATCAGTTATCAGTTATCAGTTATCAGTTCATGAGACATGTCCAAAAATTATAACTCAATCAGAGCTTGCTTTGATAATTTGTACTAATAAATAGTTTGATGCTGAAATGTATATCTATTATTGCAATTAAATTTAACTGAAAAATATAGGGACATTAAAATCATTTTTATCTGAGTAAGTTTCTTGTCTAGAAAGAATTATAGTCTTGAGATAATATTAGGTAGAAGTCCACTGATTACTGTTCACTGATTACTGTTCACTAAAATGCTGAAGATAAATTTTTTCGTTGTGTTTGATCGATTGAAAAAAATCGACAATGGGACGAGGATAATTAACCCCTAAAATCACCCCGTAAAGCCTTTGTTCCTCTGGGGATAATTTATAAGGTTCGTGAACTTTATCGCCTTTTATTCGGGCTAATTCGGGCAACCAGTGACGTAAATAGTCACCTTTGGGATCATAATCTTTCGACTGTTTAGGGATATTAAAATAACGAAATCCTCGCGCGTCATTGCCGACACCCGCAGTGTAATTCCAATTACCCCAATTACTACACACATCATAATCAACTAATAATGACTCGAACCATTCTGCTCCCATACGCCAATCAATACCGAGATTTTTGGTCAGAAAACTAGCGACATTTTGCCGGCCACGATTCGACATAAATCCTGTCGCGGCTAATTCTCTCATATTAGCATCTACAAGGGGATAACCAGTTTTTCCTTCACACCAAAGATTAAATCTTTCCCAATCTTCTAACCAAGGTAAATTAAGTTCTTGCAAGCCAGATTTATAGAAAATTTTATTCCCGTGTTTACTGCAAATAAATCGGAAAAAATCTCGCCATAATAATTCAAAAATCAGCCAATAGGTAGAGTCATTTTTTACTCTTGTTTGCTCATATTTTTGTACTTCCTCATAGATATAACGGGGGGAAAGACAGCCAAAACTTAACCAAGCTGAGAATTTTGAGGAATAATTAGTCCCTAACATTTCATTGCGGGTTTCCTTATAGATTTTTAAGGAATCACTATCCCAAATATATTCTTTAACCCGTGATTTTCCTGCCATTTCACCCCCTTGAAACGACAAAACACCTCCCCGGTCTAGAATGGGTTCTGTTAAGCCTAAATCGTTTAAACTAGGAAGGTTTCCCCAATCTATTTTAGGTGGTTTTGTCAACTTTTTCGGATTGGTATAAGTTGTTCTTATTTCCCAATGACGTTCTACTTGTTTACGAAAATTAGTAAATAATTCCGGCAGTTGATTAAGGGTAAAAGGTAAATCATCAGGATGATATAAAGTGGCTGTCCAAAAAGTTTTTATCTGCACAGGAACTCTGGATAAAGCCTTATTTACAGCTTTTTCTACCGCTAATTCCTCTGCTGTTACCTCTTGATGATAATAAACCCTGGCTATCTGCAATTCTTGAACTAATTGCGGGATAATTTCCTCTGGTTTTCCCCATCGGATAATTAAATTACTGCCTAAACCTTCCAGAGATTGTCGCAAATCTGCTACGCTTTCTAATAAAAATTTAGCCCGGAACTTGCCAGTTTTGGGAAACCCGTAGGAAGTAAAACCAAATTGACGCTCATCAAAACAATAGAAGGGAATTATCTCTAATTGTTCTTGAATAGCTCGATAAATTGCCTCGTGATCGTGAACTCGCAGATCATTGCGATACCAGATTAAAACCCGCATTTAACATCAATTAAAAGTTGATAACCGATCAATAAGTAGTTAGGTGTTAAAAACCATCAGACACCCCCCTTATTAAGGAGGGATTAAGGGGGGATTAAGGGGGGATTAAGGGGGGATTAAGGG